>NZ_JZAM01000227.1:0-404 GCF_000960595.1 Vibrio sp. S234-5 | reverse complement strand
TCAACGGCCCCCTTCGGAGTGCATTGTTCCCGGAAATCCCGGGCCGTTACCTCAGCGGAGTGATGGAGCTGGAAGATGGGGCGCCTGTGCCTTTGCAGCGCAAAGTTTTGCTGCAAGTGGAGCAGGCGATGTCGCGGGTGGAGCAAAGTGTCATGGTCGATTGTCCGCTGCAACAGAAGCCCGTTGTCAACTTGCTGGCATGGTCTGACGGACAGGGTGACATTGAAGTGACGGCGGAGCGGACCAGCGAATCGCTCAGTGTGTTGCCAGGCAATGGGTTGCTGACACGATGGCGCGAAAGCACTGGGCCTGACCCTTATACACATCTGAAGCTGCCGACGAATAGAAAGGTAGAGATATCCAGAAGAATGGAGAAGCTGTAGATTAGAAAGAACGAGGCATTA
>NZ_JZAM01000226.1:0-430 GCF_000960595.1 Vibrio sp. S234-5 | reverse complement strand
GTCTCTGAACGCCCAAACGTGCCAAGCGGCAGGACTAGGTGATTTTCATCCACAACGGTCATACTCAATGCAATTTGCAGCTCAATGGGAAACTCTAACAAATAACCGTAACCTGCATGTATCGAAGCGAACTGCTCTGTCGTCGAAAATGCCGCATTCGCTGGTAAAGTGAGTGGGTCAATTTCATATTTGGCGGTGTAATACGCGGTAGCCCAAGGCTCTAGCAAATAGCCATCCTCGTCAGTCACGCCAACAATTTGGTTTTCATATCTAACCGGAATACCGTCAAAACCGCTGGTGCTGACCACGGCAAAGCTGTCATACACTTCGTTAGCAGGGAAGATTTTGCCATCCAATGTCGAGACTGAACCCGCTATTTCCGCAAAATAATCATAATTCCCACTGGTACCATTGAGCCCTCCTCGAAACT
>NZ_JZAM01000225.1:0-259 GCF_000960595.1 Vibrio sp. S234-5 | reverse complement strand
CCGGATTGGAGTCTGCAACTCGACTCCATGAAGTCGGAATCGCTAGTAATCGTGGATCAGAATGCCACGGTGAATACGTTCCCGGGCCTTGTACACACCGCCCGTCACACCATGGGAGTGGGCTGCAAAAGAAGTGGGTAGTTTAACCTTCGGGAGGACGCTCACCACTTTGTGGTTCATGACTGGGGTGAAGTCGTAACAAGGTAGCGCTAGGGGAACCTGGCGCTGGATCACCTCCTTATACGATACGGATAGTTTG
>NZ_JZAM01000223.1:0-413 GCF_000960595.1 Vibrio sp. S234-5 | reverse complement strand
TCGGCCATGACTTTCTCCACCGCTCTTACTTGAGTGACAAAGTTGACATGCAGACTTACTTAAACTTTTTCCCCAGATCCCACGTAGGCAACTAAGCTGCAGTGTCTTTACTGCCCCCGCTTGGCCTGTTGTTAGTCAATGATCCTGCTTCCTGAACCGCAATCAATACAGAACTGTGGGGCAACTACGACATCCATATCGCAGTCATAACCAGATGTGCAATAAATGTGCATTTAGCCATGCAGCGTAAACTTACCATCCTTGACGGCTTTGTATATTGTATCCCAAGAGCTATAGATGGTTTGCATATCACCTCGCATTTTCATAATCGCCTTACCATGAGGCCCTGATAGGGCTTCATCTGAGTGCCATGGCATAAAGATTTTATTGGCGGCGGTTCTCGCTTTGGTTTT
>NZ_JZAM01000222.1:0-79604 GCF_000960595.1 Vibrio sp. S234-5 | reverse complement strand
TGTCAGATTTACCGACAAAACGCGGCTGAAAATTTGGCAGGTTTAAGACACATGGCACTTAACATGCTAAGAGCTGAGCCAAGCAAAATTAGTGTGCCAATGAAGCAGAAACGTTGCATGATGAACCCCGGCTTCTTGGAGCAAGTCTTAGTTGCTGGATTTAAGTCAATGACTAAATTCTAACCATTCATGCGGACGCCCTGCTGACGAAAGTGACCAACGCCCATAATTTAAGAATCACTATTTTAGAACAAGAGAGAAAGAAAGATGGCAACTAAAAAACAGGCTTTAAAAACAAACGGTACGTTGAAAAAAGGTTTTCGATTTGGCAAAGGTGGCCGCATTATTGAGGCTAAGAAACCAACAACAAAACGCAAAGTGCGTCGAAAATAATATGTATAAAGCCCCGCAAGGGGCTTTATTTTGGCTTAATTAATGCCCTATTAGAAAATCTGCGAAAATAACGAACAGATCTAGAATTCGTTTTTTTTCGCCTGAACTGAACGACGTTATGACCGAGGGACATCTTTATATCGAGTTCCATCAAGTCATAAGCCGATATCGCCCGACCTCCGGGAGTGTAAATCACATCCCCTTTTATCTTAAAGTCCCGCCATGCCTTGGTTGTAGGCAGGTAGCCACGATGCATAACCAACAGCAGCCGGACGACAGAAAGCGGCCAGTTGCGCTTGGTTTTCCAGTTGCGAACCGTTTGAACAGACACGCCGAAATATTCCGCCACCTCTTTGTCACTATCAAAATGCCAAAGTAATAAGTCGGAAACGTGGTTTATATGTAGGTCGAAGTTATAGAGCTCGTCTCTTACCTTTTTACACATGTGATCTTTGTCTCATTTTATTTAAATGGACAAAAATCATATTTTTAGATGATATACCCGACAACAAACCCAAAGCACCTATTTTATAACAAATTGAAAAATTTCGAGGTGCTTAATAGGTCGTTAATCCGCTAATAATAATATAATTATTAGTAGATTAGGTATTTTACATAACCTGCACATAATGCGCACCAATATAGACAAAAAGAAAGGTAACTAATGCTATTAAATCAATGCGTTACATTTTATTTTTGCCTGCCATTTCATGCTATTTTTTGGTTCTCTGTTAGCCTCTCAAATGCGCCAATTGCACGCTGATTCTTGGAGCGTTCAGCGATGATTGCCAACAAAACCAAATTAACCCAACTCGATGCGGCAAACGATGCCGTATACACCGAGCTGCTTACTCAATAACCTTACCGTCGGGCGGCAGGAAATATGAATAAACTCTCTATCACTGGATGTCAGCGCGCATTGGAGGCGCTCGATGCAGCCGATCAACTCACAGACAAAGACAACGTTAGCGCTGAAATAGAACGCTTCAAAGCGATGGACATGAAAGACGTGATGTTCAAAGCCACTAAAGCGCTGTTCAGTGAAAACCTTTCCCCCGAGGCGTTGGGCTTACCGTCGAATTTCTTCGCGCAACTGGAACAACTCGCCAAACTCAACAACGTAGCGCGCAGCAAATACCGCGAACACATCCAAACAAACCTTTCTGAACTGAGCCAAGTGCAAGACGTCAACGGAGGTGAGCATGAGTAATCACCCTAACCCGGTCAGAGGCCATGTGCGCTACCCCTTCAACCGTGGATCGTGTAGGTGAAGGGAAACTGATTGCACAAGGTGAACCGACAAAGACCTTGTCCGAACTGTGGCAATAGCCCCATGAGTAATACCACTTATAGAGTGAGCACGGCTTATGCAACAAGGAAGCGTAAGTGATTACGTTGTCACTTTTATTTTTAATCAGAGCAATATGTCGTGGGATAGCCTTCCTACTATTTCATTATGTAACTTAATTACATAAAATTTATTACAGGGTGTCGCTTTGGTATTAATGTCTGTTATATCATATTGATTTCGTTGATTTTAACATCAATACAAAGGTCTTTTATGACAAAAGTTCAGAGGGCAAAAAAGATAGGCTTTACCTATTGATCTGTGTTTGAGTTATTTATTTGCAAAAAAAAAGCAGAGCGCTTTGGCTCTGCTTTTTTGACTTCGGCTTTATTGTGGGGTTGTACCTAGTGAGTTGCTTTGTCGTTAGACTTGTACTCTGCCCTAATCTGCTCTGCAACGATTTTTATTGCTTGGGCTGTACTCATTCCCTCGGACATAAGTTTCTGGATTCTCTCTACAGCTTTTTGCTGTTCTTGATGTGATAACGGTTGCAAATCATCAAACATAAAAATTCGGCTCCTTTACTTTGGAGCCGACTATAGCGAGATGATTAGTAGGTCGCAAGGAAATTAATGGATGCACCCATTGCATTTTCATTGGTGTAGCGGGCAGAAATATCCAGTTCGAACAGATTTAGTGGGGATATGCCAATACCTGCGGTAATCGTGTCGTCAGTATCTCGGGCCATATTCTTCATGTAGCCTCCCCTTAGCTGCAGTTGCCGCAGCAGATCGACTTCAATGCCCGCTCTAAGCATCTGTGTGTTGTCATCAAAAGCGGAGAACTTCTTCTCTTCATTGAGATCGTAATCCACACTCAGTGTGAAGTAATCGGAGACGATCCCTGCTCCGACAGTATAAAGTGGCCTCATACTATAATCATATGAGGTAATTGTGGTGGCTGGACTTGTCCCACCGAATGTGTATTCTTTGGTTTTTATATCTCGACCTACAAGATTTTTCGCTGCCACTCCGATTCTAAATGGTCCGTAAAACCAGAGCGCTCCTGCATCAAGATTAAACATGGTTTCCGCAGTTTCGTTTTCGCGCAGATCTCCAGAATCATAGCCACTAAACGTGGATGCGTAGGAGTAGGTATAAACTCGCTGTAGCTTTGGCGTTACGCCAAACGCCATATGTTGGTTGAGAAAAGTCTGATATTTACCAAGCGATACGCCAACTTCTGTCACCGCGACAGATACGGCTTGTACGTAGCTGTTATCTGGATCCGGCCCAGGCGCAATTGTTGGTGTCACGAAAGATTCTGTGTAGGCCTTACCGTAGATGGTGGCAGAAAGAAACTTATTTGGAATACCAAAAGCGACAACACCACCGATTTCAAGGTCGAGCTGATCACCATTGATATTATTCAACGCGTCGACGACGCCAGGATCACTAGCAGCAATAAGATCGCCAAGATCTTTAATTTGATCGACCAGTTTGTCGGGATCATTGTAGCTAATACCAAAACTTGGAATGATCATTCCTGCATCATCGTTTCTGCGATAAACGGCAGTGAGTGCTGGGTTAAAGAAAGGAGCGGTAAGATAAGTGGCAGATACCGTCCCTACACCACCCATCGCATCACTTCGTGCTTCAATAGCATAATTAGCGGCATTGGCGACAGATGAACCACATAGTGTGGCGATGGCCGCTGCGAGATATCGGTTTTTCATCTTCATGATAAATAATCCTGAGATTTCTTTTTGTTTTGTATCGGCAGTGAAGAAGATTTATTTAGCCGTTTATTCTTGCGTAATATCGTAGGTACGGCTGATGGTCTGGGATTGTTCAACGATAATGTCCCCTTGCCAACGTTTTGTGTTAAGGCTAACGGCAAGGACATAACGCTCATTTGGAATGCCCTCAAGCTCAAGGCTTTCTGGATAGTCAGACTCATAGGTCTTATTCCATACCCGTTCGTATTGTCCATTGACGAAGTCATATAACCCTACATTCATCTCTGGCAGTGGACAATATGGATTCATCAATGCACGCTTTTCCACCTTCCAATTCTCTTTCGATGCCCAACGGACATATTGAGGAGCTGTGGGCTCTCCAAGAATTATCCAGCCACTCCAATCACTACCATCTTCTGCTTCGATAAGAAGGCGATAGAGTCCAGATTCCAGTTTTCCTGATAAATTGTAGCGCTTTTGGTAACGTTTTTCGTTTTCTCTAATCGTGACACCGTCACCAGAGACTTCATTAAATAGGCTATCTGCCGAAACGGAGCGGTCTATCCAGCGTGTAATACTCACATTACTAAGAGAACGCGTTGATCTCACATCAATAACAAGTCGGTGAGTATCCCTACCGGGACTTTGGATGGTTTGTCGGATGATATTGACGCCGCTTACCCATACAGGCAGCTTTTTCTTGGTGAGTGATTTTCCACAATCGCGCTCTAAAGATAATATCAGCAGCTCATTAAGGTGCGATTTCAAGGTATCATTCGGTGATGATTGCCAGACTTCGACAAACGAATCAAACATGCCGGATAGATCATCTTCCAGAAGATGTTTGTGGGCTTGAGTTAGTGGCGTATTCTTCTCAAACCAGTCTACCCCGTAGACTGGTTGAACGAAGAGAGATGCAACGAATGAAGTAAGGACGAGACTGCGCATTAGCCTTTCATCTTATAACCCACGCCACGCAGCGTTTCAATTTCGAGTCCAGGAAGCTTTTGGCGTAGTTGCAGTACATGGGTGTCTACTGTACGCGTAGTTGGGAAATGGTTATAACCCCATACATGGTCAAGCAACTCATCTCGAGTGAATACTCGTCCCAAGTTGCTCGCTAAAAACAGCAATAGATCAAATTCGGTTCTCGTTAATGTAATTTGCTCACCTTTAAAAAAGACTTCTCGGGTTGATTTATCGATGACCAGATTTTCTGTCACCACTTGGTCAATATTGAGCTGCTCTGATGTTTCAGGGGAACGCAACTGCGCGCGGATTCTGGCGAATAATTCAGCTTCTGCGAAGGGTTTTGTCAAGTAGTCATTTGCGCCTGAATCCAGTCCGGCCACTTTGTCCTTTACGGTGACCAAAGCTGTTAGCAGAATTACCGGTATATTCTTTGATTTCTTCCACTCAGGAAGATGCGAGACTGAATCACCATCTGGCAATTGTCTATCCAGTATAACCAAGTCGGCTTTTTGCCAAAGCGGCTCCACTTCAGAAATACTTTCGGCGTGCAAACACTCGTAACCTGCCTGCTCCAAGCTCACCAATAGGCCATCTGCCAGATTTTTATCGTCTTCAACGAGTAGCAACGTCTGTTTCACAAGGTATCTCCAAAATAAACGTAGTTGGTGGACCAATGAGTTTCATTTTTCCTCCCATTCGTCCAACCATAGATTCAACAATGGTTAGGCCAAGCCCTAAACCACTTTTACTGACAAATGGCTTACGTAAATGCGTCCAGTCTTTACTGGTCAGTACGCCATTGTCTTTCACTTCAATTATTAATTTACTGTCACTGGTGCTTACGTTCAAAACGACAGGCGCAACACCATACTTCACTGCATTTCGAATAAGATTGTCAACACAAGTTCCCAACCAATAAACATTAATTTTTGCTGCTACATCACGATCAATGCAAAGTTGTACACTTTCGGGAAACTGGTCTTCCAGTTTAAACATTAGCCACTCTTCGACAGAAGGTATCCATTCCGTTGCTAAAGGCTGATTGTCTGACTGAAGATAATCTTTACTTGCTTCTGCGAGTTGCCTTAATCGGCGGGTATCTTCGCACAACCTTCGAAACTCATCATAAACGGTTTCCGGTAAGTGCTCAAATTCTCGGCGAAACCCTTCGACCGTTAATGATAGACTAGCAATCGGAGTGCGAAGTTCATGCGTGAGAATTTGTAGCACCAGCATACGACTTTTCATCTCTTGTCGTTTACTGTTCCAACGATAAACCGCCCAACCCGCTACGAGCATGATGTTGGCAATCACGAGGACGATCATTGATATGCGCAACACTTGCGAATGATCTTCTAGATTCCAGCAGATGTTGCCTCTTTGGACGAAGCAGCTTCCGGCATCGGACGCCAAAGTTAGTGATAAACCAGCTTTTTCAACATTCGCTGACCAAATCTCTTGCTCAAAAATATAGTAGTAATCGCCACGACGAAGCCACAGGTTATCTTTCTCAAGGAACATGTTTGCCCCCGAAATCAATGCATTTATGGTTTCTTCATCCATTGATTTCAGGCTGGTAAGCAATTCATCGCCTTGATCTTCCTCTCGCTCCTGGATATGCATGTATTTCTTGAGCGTTTCTTTTTCTTCTGGGTATTTCTCGACGTATCTTGCCGCATAAGTACCACCACCGGGATGAATCAGCGCGGAACGTGAGAACCAGCGAGAGGTCAATTTAGAGCCTTTACACATCGCACGTGTAAATACTAAGGGCTCGGTGATCAATGGACTGAGAGGCAATTTTCCGTTGCAGGTTTTAGACAGTTGATAAAGCTGTTGTATATCTTTAAGTGGGTAGCTCGCCGTTTGTGGCTGCATGGATTCGGGAGAAAGTAAGCGCGTAGGGAAAGTCGACTGCATATCGCGGATGTCATAGCTTTTAACTGCACTATGGTAGTCGAATAATTCGGTAAAGCGGTCTATGCGCTCTGGCAACGAATCTGCCAACGCAATTTGCGGCAGGATTAGAAGATTAATGATGAGTGAGAAAAGTCGCTTTTTGAACAAAATTAACGATTAAGTACAGTGAAATCTGGCCCCAATATACAACATATTCACAAAAATAGACATTTTCATGGCTTGGTATTTCGCGCAGAGGTTCTCGTTTGTTATAAAAAAGGTCGGTTTTCACCGACCTTTGAGATTTGAGAGTTGTATCAGTGCCGCTTAAAGCGCTTTAGAAATGGCGTCGACACTCTCCTTTGCATCACCAAATAGCATCGACGTATTTTCTTTATAGAACAAAGGGTTTTGAACACCTGCGTACCCCGTGTTCATTGAACGCTTGAACACAATAACGTTCTTCGCGTGCCATACCTCTAGCACGGGCATTCCCGCTATCGGGCTATTTGGGTCTTCCAGTGCGGCAGGGTTAACCGTGTCGTTTGCACCAATGACCAAAACGGTATCGGTTTCTGAGAAGTCTTCATTAATTTCGTCCATCTCAAGTACGATATCGTAAGGCACTTTCGCTTCTGCAAGCAAAACGTTCATGTGGCCAGGTAAACGGCCCGCGACTGGGTGAATACCAAATCTGACATTAATGCCTTGAGCTCGTAGTTTCTCAGTGATTTCATGTACGGGATATTGAGCTTGCGCAACAGCCATACCATACCCTGGTGTAATGATGACAGAGGTTGAGTTTTTCAGCATTTCAGCCACGTCTTCTGCGCTGACCTCACGGTGTTCACCATATTCTTGATCTGACGAAATAACGACTTCCTGACCAAAACCGCCGGCAATAACACTGGTAAAAGAGCGGTTCATTGCTTTACACATGATGTAAGACAGAATGGCACCAGAAGAACCAACAAGCGCGCCCGTGACAATCAGCAAATCGTTTGCCAGCATAAAGCCTGCTGCTGCCGCTGCCCAACCTGAGTAGGAGTTGAGCATCGAAACCACCACTGGCATATCTGCGCCACCGATAGACGCCACTAAGTGGTAACCAAATGCAAACGCGATCAACGTCATCACAATGAGCGCAAACATGCTTCCGTCGGTTTTCACGAAGTAGAGCATGAGTAGAGTTGAAACGACGATCGCTGCTAAGTTCATTTTGTGCTTATGCGGCAAGTTTAGCGGCGATGAAGAGATCACCCCGCGTAGCTTACCAAACGCAACGATCGAACCAGTAAAGGTTACCGCCCCGATAAACACACCAAGGAAAACTTCGACTAAATGAATGACATGTTCAGCGTGCATTCCTGCGACATCGACAGAAACCGGTTGTGGTGGCGCGATAAAGCTGTTGTAGCCAACCAACACGGCCGCCATACCCACGAAGCTGTGCAAAATCGCAACCAGTTCCGGCATCTCAGTCATCTCAACTTTTTTCGCAAAGTGGATACCAATACCACCGCCGATCACCATGGCAAGAATTACCCACGCAAAGCCTTGCGCACTCGGGCTAAAAACGGTCGCGATTAAGGCAATCGACATCCCCGCGATCCCGTAATAGTTCCCTGCACGAGCCGATTCCTGTTTGGATAATCCCGCCAAACTTAAGATGAAAAATAGAGCAGCAACGATGTATGCCGCCTGTACTAATCCTGCAGACATTGATGACTCCCTATTATTTATCTTTGCGGAACATTTCGAGCATACGCTTGGTTACCGTAAAGCCACCAAAGATGTTAATACTCGCAATTAATACGGCAATAAATGCCAAGAAGGTAACGGCTCCGTTTCCTTGACCTATCTGCAAAAGCGCACCAACTACAATAATGCCCGAAATGGCGTTCGTGACAGACATCAATGGTGTGTGTAACGCATGAGTCACGTTCCAAACGACGTAGTAACCCACCACACAAGCCAAAATAAACACAGTAAAGTGAGACAAGAAGGCAGCAGGAGCCACAGACGCAATCCAAGCGAATGTGCCAACAGCGGCAGCAAGGCCAAGCAGTTTTTTCACCGGAGAAACGGGTTCTTCGGCTTTTTTCTCTGCTTTGGCAGCCACTTTCGGCTGGGATTGGGGCTGGGCAGAGACTTGAATTGGCGGTGCTGGCCAAGTGACTTCACCATCTTTAATGACGGTTACGCCGCGAAGCACAACGTCTTCAAAGTCGATGTTAATCGTGCCATCTTTCTCTTTGCACAGCAGCTTAAAAAGGTTTACTAAATTGGTTGCGTATAACTGAGAGGATTGAGTCGGTAGTCTTCCAACCATGTCGGTGTAACCAATGACTTTTACCCCATTTTCGGTAGTAAAAACTTGATTGGCTACCGTGTATTCGCAGTTCCCGCCATTCGCGGCGGCTAAGTCTACGATAACACTGCCAGGCTTCATGCTGTCAACCATCTCTTTGGTGATCAACTTAGGAGCAGGCTTGCCTGGAATCAATGCCGTTGTAATGATGATATCGACATCTTTTGCCTGAGCTGCATACAACTCAGCGGCCTTTTTGTTAAAATCATCTGACATCTCTTTGGCGTAACCATCACCGCTGCCTGCGGTTTCTTGGTAATCGACCGAAAGAAATTGTGCGCCCATGGATTCAACTTGTTCTTTCACTTCAGGGCGAACGTCAAATGCACGTACGATTGCACCAAGGCTACCTGCCGCGCCGATGGCCGCCAAACCCGCAACCCCTGCGCCTGCCACAAACACTTTTGCTGGCGGCACCTTACCTGCAGCCGTAATCTGCCCCGTGAAAAAACGCCCAAATTCATGCGCTGCTTCGATAACCGCACGATAACCTGCAATATTCGCCATGGATGAGAGCGCATCAAGCGCTTGAGCGCGCGAAATTCGAGGCACTGCATCCATAGCTAATACGTTGATTTTTTTACTCGATAGTTGCTCCATCAACTGAGAGTTTTGCGCTGGCCAAATGAAACTGACTAAGGTCGCACCTTCTTGCAACAATCCGATCTCATCGATGCCATTTTCACTGTCAACGATCGGCGCATTGACTTTCAAGACCAGCTCTGAATTCCAGGCTTCTTCAGACGACACCAACTTCGCACCAGCCGCTGCGTAAGCTGCATCATCGAAGCTCGCCAGAGCCCCCGCTTGCGTTTCGACGACAACATCGAAACCTAATTTTATTAGCTGCTCAACCGAACTGGGCGATGCAGCAACCCGCGTTTCTCCCGCGAGTCGTTCTCTTGGTACACCAACTTGCATAGCTATTCCTTGACTATTGGTCTTGTTACTCATCTTTTTGTATCGGACACAGAATGCGACTTCAAGCATTTTGTAGTTAAAATACAAAATTTCATTACATATAACCCCACGTAATGAATGAACTTTACGCACTTCATGAGATAAAACAATGATGCACTAACAAGACAGAGGTCCAACCAGACCTAAAATTATCGGTTATTTTACAACCACATAGATTGCACTTTTGTGTCAAAAACAAAAAGAGCCATCAGCATAAACACTAATGGCTCTAGCAAAGATGACTGGAATCAAATCCTGAGATATTTTTAACTAAATATGTCGTCTTTCATTTGGTCGATAAACATCTGCGATTTTTTAATCATCAGTTCGTTGGCATCGCTTTCGGATGTTAGGAGATCAGAACGTATAAAATGGTGGGTTTTTACCTCACCTTCGTTCCCCTTGGTGATACGTCCAGAGACTCGAAATTGTCCTCCTTCAGCTTTGCTCTCTGGGTATATCAAATACCCCTTGTATTCAACAGGCTCAACTTGTTGCTGCTTAATCGGCTTCGTCTCTAAACCAAACAGACGCGAAAAAAATCCCATTTAACCTCTTATTTATGTGTCTTATGTGTTGGCAAAATTGGTTTCTCAAACCATTCTAACGTAGCGTCATCGTCATAATTAACGTGCGAAAATACCACGGGTACATCATCGAAACTGCGATTTTGTCTTCGGTCGTCAATGATCATACTTTCTGCATTTTTTACCGCAATTTCGCTATTTCTTTTAAATTGTACCAATCGAGCTTCCGGTAATGCCGACAAAAAATCAATATCATGCCTGATATAGACAGGTTTCAGTTGCACGAGCGCCAGACACGCCAAATCGGCCAATTGTTCGGATGTGAACTCTTGTGTATATTCTTCTCGAGCGAGTACTTGACCCACTAAAGTTTCCATGTAGTTATGTACATCTACACTGATCTGCATCTATACAACTCCTTGTTTTAATTGAGTCTCTTTCAGTCACTCTATACTAAAGCTTTATAGACGTCCAAGCTACGCATTTCACTTTTACCAACACCGTCAATAATTCCTAACTAAGTTTAGCAAAAAGCTTGGAAAATCGAGAAATAATCGTATCCTAGCAGGTTAATTCGGCACATAAGTTTGTTTTATAGGATAGCTGCTTTTAATGGCATTACCGTTCGTTACCTCTGCGCAGTTCAGAATGATTTTCCCCCTATTTTTACTCGGGATCATCTTTTTTGGTATGGACAACATCATTTTAGTCACGCAAGCTAATTGGGGACTGGCCGCAAACTTACCCTACTTCTTTCTCATTACCGCTTTTTTGCTCTGTAGTGTATTTAAGCAAGGTAGAATTGCCATGATATCGATGGCGATGCTGATGGCGTACTTTGTGATTCAGAATCGGCTTCAGATTCCCCTTTCATCCGGTTCTGCACTTATCGAATTGTCCCTGCTCGCTTTTCTATTACCGAGTGCGTGTTTTATTGTCTACCTATTTAATGCGACAGGGATGCACCATCGTTCGATCGCTGTTTATATCTCCGTACTTGCCACTTTATTGCTTTGGTCGTATGTGTTTCTCGGTTACTTTAATGAAGTCGGTGTTGAACAATGGGGAAAAGGCATTTTGTTTTCAATTCCTTATGTGTCGAAACTCCCTTTCATATTGGTTGCCTATAGTATTGGTGTGGTTCTTAGCACCGCGATTCTCGTGCTGATGCACAACCGCCCAATTGAAGTCGTGATCTATTCTTGTCTATTATTCGCGTCTGTCACTTTTATCTTTTTTGATGTGAAATACATTTCCAGTACCATGTTTTCACTCGCAGGTATCTTGCTGATCATCTACGTTATTTCAGCCAGTCATGAGCTCGCGTTTATTGATGTCCTCACTCAGATTCCTGGCCGACGTGCTTTAGAAATGGACTTAAAGCATTTAGGAAGAAAGTTTGCTATCGCTATGATTGATGTCGATCACTTTAAGAAATTCAACGATACCTATGGTCACGATACTGGTGACGATGTTCTGAAGTTGGTTGGTTCACGTCTACTAAACATCAATGGTGGCGCGAAAGTCTATCGTTACGGCGGAGAAGAGTTTGTTGTTGTATTTAAAGGCAAAAGCGCTCGCGACGTTGAAGAGTACCTCGACGATATTCGCGCTGACATTGAAAGCTACAAGCTGGTGATTCGTGATGATAAAACTCGTCCTGACGATCACAATAATGGTAAAAGACGCCGTGGAAATGCGCATGACAAACCCAAAACCGTCAATATAACGGTGAGCATTGGTTTGTCCGATAGTCGAACCTCTAAAGATCCCGATGCCATTCGCACTTTGGCTGATGAGGCCCTGTATCAAGCGAAAAAGGCGGGCCGCAACCAAGTTAAAATAAAGTTAGAGTGAGATTGACGTCTGAACCGCTTGAGCGCTTCAGCTGAGCAAACGCCCAAGCACTTAAATCGTAGCGCAAGATTCAGCAGAAACAAATTGATTCCGACCTGCTAACTTTGCTTGATAAAGGGCGTGGTCAGCTTGCTTATAAATCCATTCTATCTCTTCGTTGCCTTGCGGTATAAAGGTAAATACTCCTTGTGACAATGTCACAAAATGAGCAACATCTGAATAGTGATGACAATAAGCGAGACGACTCATCATGCCTTGCACTCTTTCTGCTGCGTGTAATGCATGCTGATGATCAACTCCGCCCAGCACGACGACGAACTCCTCTCCTCCATAGCGACCGACACACTCGCCCGAACGATTAAAGAGCGCTTTGATGTTTCGTGCAATTTCTTGCAAACATTTGTCGCCCTCGATATGCCCGTAGTTGTCATTGAACGCTTTGAAATGATCTACGTCGAGCAAGATAAGACTGACTGGCGTTTGGTGACGTCCATGCCAA
This sequence comes from Vibrio sp. S234-5, assembly GCF_000960595.1. Taxonomy (NCBI): domain Bacteria; kingdom Pseudomonadati; phylum Pseudomonadota; class Gammaproteobacteria; order Vibrionales; family Vibrionaceae; genus Vibrio; species Vibrio sp. S234-5. The sequence goes on along the minus strand of NZ_JZAM01000222.1, from coordinate 67,100 downwards.
CCAATCATTTCAGCCAACTGCTGATCGACATAGCGTCGGTTGAAGAGTTTTGTTAGGCCATCTTCATTGGCTTGCTGTTGGAGAAGCTCATTCAGTTCCGCTAACTTGGTCGTTTTTTGCTTTAATTCACGCCGCATGGTTGCGATGCGTTGCATGGCAATCAACTTTGAACTGAGAACGAGTTTGTTGACTGGCTTGATCAGATAATCATCGCCCCCCGCCGCTATCGCTTGGGCAATCATTTCCGGTTCTTCGTAGCTACTTAAGAAAATGATCGGCACCCATTCGACAAAAATTTCTCGGATCGCTTGCGAAACCGCAAAGCCATCCATTTCTGGCATATTGATATCGAGTAACACGAGCTCGGGTTCGAAGTTTGCGTACACGGAAAGCGCCTCTTTTCCGCTTGAAACTGCTTCGACCAAATGACCTAACTGTTTGAGACGCATCGCAAGTTGCATGCGATCAAGTTGAACATCATCTACGAGCAGAATTCGCATTGAAGAACACGTTGGAATCATGGCCTTTCCTTAAGGCTTCTATACTATTATTAAATGTATATCATATCAGGCAGTTGGTTTCACTCAGAGGAGATCGTAATTCGTTGACTTTTTTCGGGTTAGACTTACTATTCGTTTTTTATAATTCGAGAGACGTGTCATGTCAGAAGCAAATAACACAGAAAAGCAACCTATCGACTTATCGACTATTTCACCTGAGCTGCGTCAGGTTATTGAGTTTGATCAGGTTCCGGAAGCCATGTACGAGATGGTGACGTCTATTCACGAAGTGTCAGAAGAAACGGTTCGCGAAGCGTGGAATAGCATCCCTGCCAGCGCACAAAACGTATTGGATAATTTTGAGCAGTTTCATGCCCTCATTTCTGTCAGCCAAGCCTTTGCTGGTATCAACGTGATGGAAGAGTTTCCCACCATGAAATTGCCTGAAGGCATGTCTGAAGAAGAAAAAGACAATTATCGTGCGCAACTCCTTGATCACGTCTTGTTTAACTGTGTGAAAGATATGGTAAAACAGCTGAAAAAAGCGCGTCGCGATCCTATCTTAAAGCGTGACTTCAAAGATGTATTCGCCAAGTAAGTGCCTGAAAGCTGCTCAAAGAGCAGCTTTTTTATTCGTACAGTGACAATTGTCCTTTCATGAGTTGATCTAATTCATCCAGCCCGCTGTACGACGAAAGCTACCGAGTATTGCCAGTAGATTGAAACCGTTAAAAAACGCCACCAATCGTCACACTGTCACTCAGTAATCGCTGATTGTCACGCAGAGATCGCGTTGCTTCAATGCGTCAAGGCGATATCACGCTGTGTAACGCTGACTCCTTTAATTTGCGCAAAGATTTGGGTGCCCACGCTTAACTGCAACTCATCCAAAGCCCAAGGCGTAATGGTTGCCCATAAATGGCAGTTGCTCGCTAGGCGCAGCTCGACATTGACACTTGCTTGACCAGCCGATGAATGTTGCTTTTCGAGGCGGGTGATTGTCGCAGGCAGCACATTGCGAATGGAAGTTTGCTCTGGACGCACAAGGGTGAGTGAGACATCGTTCGCTCTAATCTGAAGGCGGATCTCCACACCTAGGCAAACATCCACTTTTTGGATCCAAATTGAGACATTTTCTGCCAGTTGAACCCGTGTCAAGGCGTAGCTTGCATGCTGCTCCGCAACTTTAGCGAGAAAAAGCGAGCTTTTATCTGCAAAAGAGAACCACGGTTTTAATGTTTGCGACGGCCAAATCTCTTCCAATTTGCCACTGGCGACAACTTCACCTTGATCGACCACTGCGATATGACTCGCCAGCCTGAGGATTTCTTGCAAACTGTGAGTCACATAAATGATCGGGATTTCAATGTGATCAGCCAATCTCTCTAAAAAAGGCATCACTTCTTTTTTTCTCGGGATATCCAATGACGCCAGAGGTTCATCCATCAGCAACAGCGCAGGTTCAGAGAGCAGCGCTCTGCCTATTGCCACCCGCTGTTTTTCGCCTCCAGAAAGCGAAGCCGGGTAACGCTTGAGCAAGGGTTCTAAAGCCAGTAGTGCGACGACTTCGGCAAACAATGCTGGTTTATCTTGCTTCATCCCGAAGCGCAAGTTGCCCTCGACGCTAAAGTGAGGAAAGAGGCGAGCATCTTGGAATACGTAGCCAATCTTGCGCTTATGTGTTGGCAGATCAATCTCTTGCATCGAATCGAACAGACATGTGCCGTTAAGCTCTATCCGCCCACTTTGCGGTTTAGTTAAGCCACTGATGGCGTTTATTATGGAGGTTTTCCCTGCACCAGAGCGGCCAAAGATGGCACTGATACCTTTCGCAGGCAAAGTCAGGTTAATGTCCAACTCGCTCGTCCCGAGGCGTTGGCGAAATCGAACGGTTAACACATTCATATTTTGACTCCCAAACGCGCCGCAGCACGGCGATTGAGCCACTCAGAGATAAAGAGAGAGAGTAAAGCAATCGCGATCGAGAGAATACATAATCTGGCGGCTTGCATCTCCGCTCCTGGCGTTTCAATGAAATTGAACATGGCCAACGGTAGGGTTTGTGTTTCGCCCGGGATATTGGAAACAAAACTGATGGTGGCACCAAACTCACCTAAGCTTCGTGCAAAGGCAAGCGTGATTCCGGTGATTAACCCCGGTGTCATCAGTGGTAACGTGATAGTAAAAAATACTTTTAAGGGCGATGCGCCCAAGGTGGCCGCCACTTGTTCTAACTTAATGTCCACGTTTTCCAAGCTCAGCCGAATGGCCCTCACCATCAAAGGTAAAGAGACGACCCAGCACGCTAGTACTACCCCTTTCCAATTGAAAGAAAAGCTGATGCCTAGAAGCTGGTGTAACGGCGCGCCCAAAAGGCCCTGCCTTCCCATTAGAACGAGCAAAATGTAGCCAATCACTACCGGAGGCAAGACCAACGGAAGATGAATCACACTGTCTAGCAAGGTTTTGCCGAAAAACTGCTTTCTGGCCAACAGCCAAGCAAAAAAAATGGCAAAAGGCAAAAGCCACAGCACCGTATAGAATCCGACTTTCACACTGAGCAGCAGTGCCTGATATTCTAAATCTGTCACGGCCGCTCCAGGCTAACGAAACCAAATCGACTAAAGATGGCTCTCGCCTCATCGTCAAAGAGAAACTGGTAAAATGCGCTCGCTTGTTTGGAATCTGAGAGTAGACCAGCAGGATAAATAATCGGCTCATACAAAGCGGGATCTGGTGTGTTCACGACTTTCACTTTCTCTGATAGCAAAGCATCTGTTTGGTACACCACGCCCAGTAGGGCTTCGCGCCTTTCGACCAATGCAAGTGCCAGTCGGACATTTTTACTCGGAGCGACCCGCTTTTCAATTTTCGACCACAAGTGCAAGTTTTCGAACAGTTGACGTGCATAAATACCCGCCGGTACTGAGTTAGCATCGCCCATTGCCAGCCTGTCGTCGCGCAAGAGTTGCTGCCACTGCTCTGCGGAGTGAATATCCAGAGTGACGTCATTGTCTTTGTGTGTGATCACCACTAATTGGTTTCCCAACAAATTGGTGACATTGTCACGCGAAATCCGTTGTTCTTGTGATAAGTAGTCCATCCACTTGGTGTTGGCAGAGATAAAAATATCACCAGGCGCTCCACTTGCTAGCTGACGCGCTAACGATGAAGAACCTCCATAGACAGGCGTTATTTTAACCCCTTCTGGCGCAGGATAGATCTCGATGATGGCGGAGATGGCGTTGGTTAATGACGATGCCGCGTACACCCTGACCTCTTCTTGGCCGAAAGCGCCTGAGGATGTCAGTAGCGCTACCATCAAACTAAGCCACTTTTTCATGCGTTTGCACCTCTTATAGATTCAGTTTGCTGAGATCGAGATGAGTTTCGATGGCGTCGGCAATACGATTGATTGCCTCTTCTTTTAACTGTGTAAAATTACGCGCTTCGATTCTTGCTCCATTTGCCCATTGGCAAATCAGGGCTAATGCAGCCTCACTATCGAAAAGGCCGTGCAGATAACTGCCCATCACTTGGCCACAAGCACTCAAAGCGCCCTCAGCTTGCCCGTTTTCCAACACAATGGGTTGGGTTTCACGTACGTTCGTGCGTCCGACATGGATTTCATAGCCGCTCACTGTAACCGAATTACCGTCAAGAGATAATTGTCCTTTGGTGTTAGTCAAACATTTGTCGTCAGTGAGAATTGTGTCTACATTGAGTAATCCTAGGCCAGCACTGACTCCCGGTTCACCTTCTACGCCCAAAGGATCGGCAATCGATTCGCCGAGCATCTGATAACCCCCGCAGATGCCTAATACTTTTCCGCCGAGACGCAGATGTCGTAGAATGTCTTTGTCCCAACCTTGCTCACGCAGATAAGCCAGATCGTCGCGAACTGACTTTGAGCCGGGCAGAATAATCAAATCAGCACTATCTAGCCTTTCGCCTTTGCCAACGTACCTCAAATCAATGTCTGGATTGAGGCGCAGGACATCAAAATCAGTGTGGTTACTGATTCGGGTAAACACGGGAACCGCCACTTTCAACTTGATTTGCTGGCCAAGCTCCTGCTGCGAGGTTATCGCATCTTCCGCCTCAAGGTTTAGACCATGCAAATAAGGCAAGACGCCGATGACAGGTTTGCCGGTTTTTTCTTCCAACCAGTCTAGGCCTGATTCCAACAGTTTGATATCACCTCTAAATCGGTTAATCACAAAACCTTTTACCCGCGCTTGTTCAGACGGAGAAAGCAAAGCCAAAGTACCGTAGAGATGAGCAAACACGCCACCTCGGTCAATGTCCGCAACAATAATGACCGGCACGTCCGCCGTTTCGGCAAAGCCCATGTTGGCAATGTCATTTTCTCTTAGGTTGATTTCTGCCGGGCTGCCTGCCCCCTCGATCATAATCGCTTGATACTCTTCTTTCAGCTTAGAAAACGAATCCAGTACCGTTTCCATCGCCACTTTTTTGTAATTATGAAATCCGTAGGCGTCCATGTTAGTGATGGCTTTACCCTGCAAAATAATCTGTGCCCCAGTATCGCTATTGGGTTTAATCAAGACTGGATTCATGTGCACGCTTGGTTCAATGTTACTCGCCATCGCTTGGACCGCCTGCGCTCGACCGATCTCTCCGCCCTCTTTGGTCACCGCGCTATTTAATGCCATGTTTTGCGGTTTGAAAGGGCTAACTTTTACCCCTTTGCGTGCAAGGACGCGGCATAGTCCTGCCACGAGGACGCTCTTTCCCGCATCCGATGTGGTGCCCTGAACCATAAGGGTTGTTACTGTCGATTTCATGCTATCGCTACTAAATGATGAGAGGTTGATTATCTTACCTTTTTTGCCGTAAAGGGGAAATGAATCGAACATGAATGGCTTTCTCAGATGCGGTTCAAATGAACTTTGTTTTAATCCATTACGTACTTGAACCACACAGGAATCATAAAATGAAAAAAGCATTTTTTACCACAGCAGCAGTTATGACCTTAGTATCCAGCATCGCGGTCGCCAAAGATTACCCGCACAATACTGGCATTCAATTCAATGGCCCAGTTGAAATCAGTAAGGTGGCAGATTTACTCCAAGAAACCAGTATGTTTAGCGAAAAACATGTGGTGGTGGAAGGTAAGTTCGTCAAGCAGTTAAATAACGACACGTTTCTCTTTTCAGATGGCAGCGCGGAGGTACAAGTCGAGCTCGATGGCAAGGTGCATTTGACTACGCCGATCAATGAAACCACGCAGCTAAGATTGTTTGGTGAGTATGAAGGTGGCAAAATACCAGAAATCGAGGTGGATCAAATCGTTATACTCTAAGCCACACGGCCATCGAATTTAAATTTGCGCCCAAATGCTGGTATGCTACTGATTTTCATCGCCTATACTTATTTGGCCTGCTAATTGCAGGCTATTTTTGTCATAATGGATCGTTATTTTTTTGGCTTCGGAGATCACATGCTAAGTAGAGCTCTCAAAACGGCAATGTTGGGTGTATGTACTTTGCTCCCAATTGCAGCAAGTGCAAACAACTTTAATTACAACATGTTTGAGGTGCGCATGGGTTCGAGCCCTGGAACGTTTGGGGCTGAATTTAATACCTACTTCACTGAAAATACACACATTGTCGCGCGATTTGACAGTGAATTTAGCGGTGACTGGGATCTCGCGGGGGGCATTGGTTTTAATGGACCAATGGGGCAATTTGCCGATATTTACGGCCAAATGCTTCTGCACAACGTGAAATCAGACTCCAGCGATACCATTGGTGATGAGTGGAAAACCGAAATTAACATTGGAAGCCGCATTTGGTTGATGGAAAATATTGAAGTTCATGGCCGCGTTGGACAACTTATTTCTAATGATGACACGGCCTCCATCATTGGTATCGGTGCAAGATTCCACTCAACGCAGCAGCTTTCGATAGGCGCCGACATTCGTAATAACGGTATTTACGGCCATCAAATATTGATGTCAGTACGATTCCATTTCTGATCAGAGCATAAAAATCGAAGGGACCGTGTTGGTCCCTTTTGCTATTTGCTTTGCGGTTTATCCTGAACATACTTGCGTGAGACATCAACAACGGCCACATCTTTGAAGAAGCTGCGTCCGAGTAGCATTGGGTAACTAAGATGCGTTCTGTCTGTTAAGGTAAACTCGGTCTTTTCTTTGAGATCGCCGATTTGAATCCAAGCTAAAACGACCGGACGGCGCTGCGTTCCTTCTGCACTCGATTGACGAATTTTAACCCAGCGCTCCACAGGCAGAGCAATCTCTTTACTCTGAATACCGTCATGTTCGATTTTGAATTTAACCCAATCTTTGCCGTCACGTTCAAAATCGACGATATCAACGGCGCTAATGGATGAAGTAGTTGCCCCAGTATCAATACGTGAACGAAATGCTTCTTCTAACCCAGGCACATAAACCCACTCTTTTTCACCGAGAATCAGCTTACCATCTGAGGTTTTTTTCGCCTTTAACTCAATAACGGGTTGTTCCGCCTCGATGGGTTCAGGCTGTTTGGTTACCTGTTCGACGGTTTGTTCTTTGTTGACTTCTGGCTTATTTTCGACCTTATTCTCTTGTATAGGTGCTGTAACACACGCACTCAGACCGCCGCAAAGTAGTAAGGGTAAAATAAGTTGACAATTCTTCATCTAATCACCTGATTTAACGTTGTGAGACTTTAACTATCGCATCAGCTACGTAAGGAATGTCCTTTTCTGTCAGGCCAGCGATATTAATTCGCCCATCTCCCACCCCATAAATTCCATATTCTTCACGCAACGTTCCCATTTGCTCTGGTGAAAAGCCTAGCACAGTAAACATCCCCTTGTGGCTTTCAATAAAGTCGAATTGTGACGTATTGTGCTGATTTCTCAATTCATTACACAAGGTTTGACGAAGGTTTAACAAACGTTGCTGCATTTCACTCAGTTCTTGCTTCCACAATGTGGTTAATGCTTGATCTTGCAGCACAGTTTTTACCAAAGCGGCGCCGTGATCTGGCGGCATGGTGTACGTGGCGCGAGCCAGAGTCATGAGTTTGCCCTTGGCATTTTGTGCAGCTAGTGCACTTTGACCAATGACAATCGCAGCGCCAGTACGCTCACGGTATAAACCAAAGTTTTTCGAACAGGAGGTGGTGATAAGCATCTCTTCGACTTGATTGGCCATGTATTGCAGACCTTTCGCATCTTCTTCCAGACCATCCCCAAAACCTTGATAGGCGATATCGACAAACGGCGTAAAACCATTTTTCACGGCCAGTTCGGTAATCGCTTGCCAAGCGGAAAAATCAATATCGGCACCTGTCGGGTTGTGACAACAACCGTGCAGCAGCACGACATCATTCACACCAGCCCCTGCCAAATCTTGCAGCATGAGTTCGGTATCGACCTGCTTAGTCAGTGGACTAAAGTAGCGGTAATACTTGACCTTGAGACCCGCCGCTTCCATAACAGGCTTGTGGTTGACATAACTTGGGTTCGAAATCCAAACCGTGGTATCTGGCTGAGCCACTTTCATCAAATCGCCCAACATACGTAGCGCACCACTCGCACCAGGAGTCTGAATTGCGGCCACGCGATCCAGTACCGATGTGCCTTTTAGCAATAGGTCCACCATCGATTGGTTGAACTCTTCACAGCCAGCGAGGCCTACATAAGATTTGGTTTTTTGTGTATCAGCGACGATATGCTGCGCCTGAGAGACTGCACGCATGATAGGCGTTTCGCCTTGGCTATTTTTGTAAACACCAATTCCAAGGTCTACTTTTTCGCTACGAGGATCGTTACGAAAAGCGACGGTTAATGAAAGAATTGGATCTAAAGCTGGTGTTGGTAATTGAGAAAACATGAAAGTCACAACCCTTTGAAATTCAAGTGATGGAAGTCATCCAGATAGGAAGATAAAACTTAACATCAAAGGATTGTGAAGACGAAGCAAATTTTTACCTTGCCAATCAATTCAGTGAAAAAAACCAAAACGAGCAACATTTTATTAACATAAAAAGCGCAGATAGAGTTTTATGCTAGTACAACCGTTGTTTCACAGAGTAAAGGTATGAATGATTTGATTCGTACTGCCTCGCCATTTCAAGCTGGGGTCTGCCTTGTCTTGCTCAAACTTACCGTCGATTAGGGTATCGATATAGCCAAGGACTTCGCGTTGCGCGGTATCGAGTTCATCTAGGCAGTAACCTGTCCACAACCAGATATCTTTGCCCTCACACTCCGCTCGAACGCGTTTTACCAAGTGCAACACATCGGCCACGTTGGCAGGATGAAGCGGATCGCCGCCCGAAAGCGATAACCCGCGTCGAGCTATCCGCGTATCATTGAGATCGGCGATGATTCTGTCCTCAGCCTCTTGGGTAAAAGGCGATCCAGAATCTAAACGCTGCGTGGATTGATTGTAGCAGCCACGGCATTGATGGACACAGCCCGAAACAAACAGCGTGCAGCGCGTTCCCGGTCCATTCACAACATCCACCGGGTAATATTGGTGATAGTTCATCACTGACCTTTTCAAAGGGCAGAGCCAACTCATGTAAAGTTGACTCCCTATCCTTTTTTACAACTAGAGATGCTTGACTCGACGAATCACTTCTTCTTGCTTGCCGAAGTTGAACGGCCGTGCGTCTGGGCTGCCTAAATAACCACACACCCGGCGAGTCACTGACACTTTTGAGGAATCATGGTTACCACATTTCGGGCAGGTGAACCCTTTGCTGGTACAGTCAAATTCTCCGTTGTAACCACACTCGTAGCACTCGTCGATGGGCGTATTGGTGCCGTAGTAAGGCACTCGGCTGTAGCTGTAATCCCACACGTTTTCCAACGCTTCAACGTTGTTTTGCATGTTTGGAAATTCGCCATAGCAGATAAACCCGCCGCTGGAAATTTCCGGATACGGCATTTCGAAATCGATCTTATCGTAAGGGTTGACTTTTTTCTCTACATCCAAATGAAAACTATTGGTGTAGTAACCTTTGTCGGTCACGCCTGCAATCACGCCAAACTCTTTGGTGTCAATTCGGCAGAAACGGCTGCACAGGTTTTCACTTGGTGTGCCATAGAGGCTAAATCCATAACCAGTCTCTTCTGTCCACAGATCCACAGCCGCTTTCATGCGTTTAACAATCTCTAGCGCCTTTTCACGCAGACTCGTGTCGTCATAAACATGCGTGCCATCACGGTAAAGGGCATTGATCGTTTCATGGATGCCAATGTAGCCAAGGGAAATAGACGCTCGCCCGTGTTTGAAAATATCGGAAATCGCTTGGTCAGCTTTCAAACGCACACCACACGCCCCTTCCATGTAAAGAATCGGTGCAACGCGCGCTTTAACATTTTCTAAACGGCTAATGCGTGTTTCTAAAGCGCGACGGGCTAGCTTCAGTTTCTCATCCAGCAATTGATAAAAACGCTGTTCATCACCAGCGGCTTTGAGGGCAATGCGCGGCAAGTTGAGGCTCACCACACCGAGGTTATTACGCCCTTCATGGACCAGTTCGCCATTTTCTTCGTAAGTGCTTAAAAAGCTGCGACATCCCATCGGTGTTTTGAAAGAACCGGTCACTTCAACCACTTTGTCGTAGTTAAGGATATCCGGGTACATGCGCTTAGAAGCACATTCTAATGCCAGTTGTTTGATGTCGTAATTAGGATCTGCTGGTTTATGGTTGAGACCATCTTTGATAGCAAAGACCAATTTAGGAAAAACGGCAGTTTTGCGATTTTTGCCCAGACCCGCGATACGGTTTTTCAAAATTGATCGCTGGATAAGTTTCGATGCCCAACTGGTGCCAAGACCAAAACCAAAAGTGACAAACGGCGTTTGCCCGTTGGCGGTGTGTAAGGTGTTCACTTCGTATTCCAAGGATTGAAATGCGTCGTAGCACTCTTTTTCGGTACGAGCGCGCGCAAAACCTTCTGGTTCATAGATATCCCACTCACGCGCGATGTCGAGGTGTTTCTCATAGCTGGCCATCACATAGGGTTCAAGCACTTCATCTATGCGGTTAATTGTGGTTCCGCCGTAAATATGGCTGGCAACCTGAGCAATGATTTGCGCGGTGACTGCTGTCGCGGTGGAAATCGACTTTGGCGTGTCAATTTCTGCGTTTCCCATTTTAAAGCCGTGTGTCAGCATGCCCTTCAAGTCTATCAACATGCAGTTAAACATAGGGAAAAAAGGTGCGTAGTCTAAATCGTGGTAGTGAATATCGCCCTCTTCGTGTGCCTGCACGACATCTCTTGGCAAAATATGCGTTTTGGCATAGTGCTTGGCGACAATACCTGCGAGCAAATCACGCTGAGTTGGGATGACTTTACCGTCTTTGTTGGCGTTTTCATTAATGAGGTCAACATTGCTCTCTTCAATCAATCCTTCGATTTCTCGCGTCAGCGTACTCTGTTTTTCGCGTGCAATATCACGATCATGACGGTACTCAATGTAAGCTCTGGCAAGCGACTTGTAAGGGCCTTGCATCAGTTCATTTTCAACCAAGGTTTGGATTTCGTGAATGTGAACTTCGTCGTGATCTTTTAGCTGCAATTCAACCGCTAAGGCAACGTTAAGGGCATAAATGGCGATTTCTTTATCCACATGCTCGGCAGCCGCTTCTACCGCAGCTTGAATACGATCGCGGCTAAATGGAGCCCTAGAGCCATCACGCTTGATTACGATTGGTTTCACTTTCTTCTCCTTACCCTTAGCATACTCACAGAGTTATCCACAAACACACTATATAGGGTTATTTTTTATCCGACTGGCACTATATGTTGTGGCGTATTTAACGAAAAGCCGCCGCCCTGGGTATTGATTTTGATCAACAAAAATGGGGTATGGATTAAGATCAAATCGATCTTGTTGGCACCGGTCTCAGTTAGGAAGAAAAGCGTGAAAATTGCAAAAATGTGCTCTTTTCTGCTTGAAATTTTTTGAGCTCTTATAGGATAAAGGGTTGCCGAATGACTTGGGAATAATAGTGATGAAGAAACGACTCAGTATACTTTTTTTGATTTATTTTGGGTTACCGTTGTCTGTTTTAGCCCACGCCGCAGGCACAGTGCATATTTCCACCTGGAATATGCAGTGGCTCAGCAGCGTGCCAACCAAGAAGATGGCTGAAAGCCAACGACAAGCAGAGGATGTGGCGAAAATGGCATTCTATTTTCAGCAAACCCAAGCCGATATTCTCGCTTTCCAAGAGGTCAACGACATCAAAGCGATACAACAAATCGTCGGTGCCGATTACCATGTGCGGCTCTCTGATCGCGCTAGCCCTCCCTTTCGCCGCCATCAATTTGATGACATCAACCAATACACGGGTTTCGCGATTAAAAAAGAGATTCCCTTTGAAGATCCACAAGAGATTGTTCTAGATACTCAGGCCAATAGCAAACTGCGATTTGCCGCGTACGTAATTATTAAGCAGGCGCCTTATGCGGATATTCACTTGCTAAACGTGCATCTGAAAGCGGGTTGCAGTGGTGCATTTAAAACGACGGAAGCTTGCCAGACACTCAAACGACAAGGCAAACAATTGGCAAAGTGGATAAAGAGCAGAGAAGCGCAAAAACAACACTATGTGATTTTAGGTGACTTCAACCACAACCTCGCCTATGCGGGCGATTGGCTCTATGAAATCTTGGCAGATTCTGGGCAATTTCGCTTGGCGTCTCAGCACAGTGAAGCGTTATGTCAGGTGCGTTCGAAAAGGCAACCGAGCAAAACTCACCGTTTTCGATCTTTGATCGATCACATACTCGTCAGCCATTCCCTGACATCGTCTGAAGCCAAACAGACGCGCTTTGATAGCCTTGATGTACTGCGTTTTCAACTTAGCGACCATTGCCCGTTGAGCAGTACGCTTACTCTTAACCACCCAAAATAGACGAGGCCCTGTTGGGCCTCGCTAGTTAGTCGACATAGCCAATTAATGGCTGAAGCGTTTTCGCATAAAGGTGAAATAAAGCACTGGAATAACAATCAACGTCAGGATGGTTGAGACGAAGATGCCGAAAATCAGACTTATCGCTAAACCGTTGAAAATCGGGTCGTCGAGGATAAAGACTGCCCCAATCATAGCGGCCAGCGCGGTCAACATAATCGGTTTTGCCCGCACCGCCGCAGACTGAATCACCGCTTCAGCGAACTCAACGCCTTGTTCAACTTGCTGGTTAATAAAATCCACCAGCAAAATGGAGTTACGCACAATAATCCCGGCAAGGGCGATCATGCCGATCATCGACGTCGCGGTAAACTGCGCGCCCAGCAAGGCATGACCGGGCATGACACCGATAATCGTCAGCGGGATCGGTGCCATGATGATCAACGGCACCAAATAGGATTTGAACTGCGCGACCACCAACAAGTAGATCAACACCATTCCGACTGCATAGGCAATTCCCATATCGCGGAACGTTTCATAAGTAATGGTCCATTCACCATCCCACATGATTGAAATGCCTTGCAACCCATCTGGCTGGTGGATGTAGTACTGATCGAGCGTCATCGCTTGGTCGAGCTCGCCAGAGAGATTAAACATGCCGTAAAGCGGGCTGTCGATCTCTCCCGTCATATCAGCCACGACCATCACCATCGGAACAAGGTTTTTATGCACGATGTAGTCTTCCATCTGACTTTGCGTGATCGAAACCAATTCCGTTAGCGGGTAGTGATTGCCATTTTGGCTGCTTACTTTGAGGTTCAACAGCTGCTCAAGACGCACTTTTGCCCCTTCCTGCGCTTGAATCATGACAGGCACAGGATACTTACTGTGTTCCGTATGTAGATACGTAATTGGTTTACCACCAACCGTCGTCGCCAACACGTCGACAATCTCACTGTACGGCACCATTAAACGAGCGGCCTTGCTGCGATCGATCTTCACTTGCCATTTCTGATGGATTTCAGGCAGATACATGTCCACGTCGACAATATCTTCGCTGTTTCTAAAAATGTCTCGCACTTGGCGAGCGGCTTGCGCTCGCAGCTCGGGGGTTGGTGCGTATACTTCTGCCAGAATTGGGGACCACACTGGCGGCCCTGGCGGCACTTCAACAACTTTCACTTTCCCGCCAAACTGGCTGGCGATTTGGTTAAGCACTGGGCGCACAGCACTGGCTATCTCGTGGCTGTCGCGATCCCGTTCACGGCGATCCAACAGATTGACTTGAATATCGCCTTGGTTAGCTTGGTTGCGCAGGAAATAGTGGCGCACTAGGCCGTTAAAGTTGATGGGCGCGGCATTACCGACATAAATTTGGTAGTTCTCTACTTCCGGCACTTTGGCAAGCTCTTGCCCTAATTCAAACAGTACGCGTTGCGTGCGTTCAAGAGAGGCGCCTTCAGGCATATCCAATACCACCTGAAACTCAGATTTATTATCAAAAGGCAGCATTTTCAATACCACAGCTTGCATAACTGGCAAGGCCACCGATCCTGCTATCAAACCTAAAACGCCCAGTAAGAGGAAAAGTCGATTTCTCGCTTGTTTCTCGGCCGTAATAAAAGGTGCCATGAGTTTATGGAAAATCGAATCCGCTTGATGCTCATTTTCATGCTTGCCCGCTTTAAGCATTTTCCCCGCCAGCCAAGGGGAAAGCACGAAAGCAACCGCAAGGGAGATCAGCATCCCCATTGAGGCGTTGATTGGAATTGGGCTCATGTACGGGCCCATTAAGCCAGAGACGAACGCCATCGGCAGCAGCGCCGCTATCACTGTCAAGGTGGCTAAAATAGTCGGCCCCCCGACTTCATCAACGGCAACCGGGATCAACTCCGACAGTTTCTTTTTGCCCATCGACATGTGACGGTGAATGTTCTCCACCACAACAATGGCATCGTCCACGAGGATACCAATCGAGAAGATCAGCGCAAACAGAGAGACGCGGTTTAAGGTAAAGCCCCATGCCCAAGAGGCAAACAAGGTGATCATCAATGTCACAATGATTGCGATACCAACGACCAAAGATTCTCGCCAGCCCATGGTCAGCAGCACCAGTAACACGACTGCCGTGGTGGCAAACGCCAGTTTACCGATTAAGGTGTTACTTTTATCGGCGGCGGTTTTGCCATAGTCACGGGTGATAGCCACGTCAATATCGGCGGGAATGAGCTGATTTTTCAGCACATCAATGCGAGCCTCCACCGTTTTGGCGACGTTCACCGCATTTTCCCCACTCTTTTTGGCAATCGCCAAAGTCACGGCTGGCGACAGAGTATGCTTATCACTGGTCCAAACGTTGTGTTTGGGTGTATCGACACCCAAAGCGATCTCTGCGATGTCTTCAAAGTAGACGGGCGATCCATTTTGTACACCAACCACGAGCTGCTTGACTTGATCAACTTGGGTTAGAAACTCACCAATCTGTAGCGGTAACTGTTGATTGTCATGGGTCAAACTGAGTGTAGTGGAACGTTGATTGGCAGAAGGAAGCGCTTGATTGAGTTGGCTGATAGTCACACCATAAGCATTCATTTTTACCGGATCGAGCCTAACATCCACGATAGTGGCATGCGCACCCACCGTGTATATGTCACGTGTGCCATCAATGCGTTTTAGCTCGGTTTCTAGCCCGTGCGCAATTTGAGTTAGCTGCTGCCCAGAATAGTGGCCATCTTTATCTGATAAGGTAATAGTGACGATGGGGACATCTTCAATACCACGCGGTTTGATGATGGGTTCTCCGACTCCAACGCCTTGCGGCATCCAGTCTTTGTTGGAATAGAGTTTGTTGTAAATCCTTACCACGGCATCGCTTCGCGTCACGCCAACCTCAAAGATCGCCACGATCATCGCACCATCAGGTTGAGAGAAGGAGTAAATTTTGTCGATACCTTGAATCTCGGAGATAACCTGTTCTGCCGGTGTGGTCACTAAGCTGGCGACTTCCTGCGGAGACGCACCGGGAAACGGGATATAGACATCGGCAAAAGTGACATCAATCTGGGGCTCCTCTTCTTTTGGGGTAACCACAACAGCGAAGATTCCCATCAACAAGCCAACTAAGGCCAGCAATGGGGTCATTGCTGAGTTTTGAAAGGCCGCAGCAATGCGACCCGAAATACCGAGTCGTTGAGTCATATTATTCACCTTTCACTTTGAGCAAATTGCTTACCACACGATCGCCAATTTCAAGTCCAGACAACACTTCATAGCTGTCCTCAAACTCTTGCCCTAGGCGTACCGGATTAAGGATTGCCTCATCGTCTTTAGTGAGTCGGTAGACGACGCTCAGTTCAGCGCGACGCATGACGGCCGTTTTAGGTACCAGAAGGAGTTCTCTCTGCCCATAGACAAAACGCGTTTTCACCCAAGCACCTGGGGTAAAACCAAGTTGTTTTTCCGGTAAGTTGAGGCGAATAGTATGGCTGTGTGAGCTAGGTTCTGCATAACGGAAAAGATTGTAGGCGGTTGGAGTGACTTTCTCGCCACCGCCATTGTCAACCGTAAACTGCGCTTCATTGTTTACCAACGAGTAATAGTGCTGCGGGATCTCACTTTCCACTCTGAGCTCGTCCATCGAGAAACCGCTCAACAGTGGTGTGCCCGGGGCCACGGTTTCCCCAAGTTCGACATAACGCTTGGTAACCACACCATCATAAGGTGCCGTCACGCTGGTGTAACCGAGAGACTCTTTCGCCTGAGCAACCGATGCCTCCGCCGATTTGACTGCGGCAGCAGCACTGCGAGCACGCGTTTCTGCTGCATCCATCTGATCTTGGGAAATCGCCCCTTTCGGCATCAATTGGCGAAAACGCTTTACTTGTGCCTGCGCTTCTTTATTTTGTGCAACTGCGCTTGCCAATTGCGCCTTGGCTGCATCTAGCGCGGCCGATTGTTGTACTGCACTAATTTCCAATAGCACACTACCTTGCTTAACGTAATCATTCACATCCACATTGAGGGCGACCACGGTACCTGACGTTTGCGCGGCGACAGTACCTTGATTGACAGGCTGAACCACACCATCCAACACGATGGTCTGATCGACTTTAGTGAGCTGCGCGGTATAGACTTCCGCCATTACCGAGCTGTTCGTTGTGAGCAAAAGTGCGGCTGCCAACGCAGATTTTTTCAACCATTGCATAATCAAATCTCCCTGATTGTTTCTGTTACTCTAGCCGAGCTAGGCCAGCTCTGTTTTGACTTGACGCTCATTTCTAATACAGATCAGCAAGTTAGTTGTGCCTAAGCCGACCATCATTGCAGCAAAAAAGATCCAGATTTGAGTATTGCCCAATCCAAGGCTTGCCACTGCTGGTCCGGGACAAATGCCCGCCAATCCCCAACCAATACCAAACAGTGCCGCACCAGAAATCAGCCTTGCGTCCACTCTCTTTTGTGTCGATAAGCAAAAGCTTGGCGCGTTGACTGGCTTGTTCTGCTGACGAACGATAAAAAAGTAGCCGGGCATAAACACCGCGAGAGCACCGCCCATCACAAACATCAAACTGGGGTCCCATTGCCCAGCCACATCAAGAAAGCCAATCACTTTAGCGGGATCAATCATCCCAGAAATAGCCATCCCCAAACCAAAAAGAACGCCTGCGACTAACGAAGTAAATCGAAATAGAAAGTTATTCATTGAGTTACGCCTTAGGAAATTAGATCAAATGAAGTCTGATAAACACCGTCACCGCAGCGACTAGCATAAAAATACCTGTCGCTACCATTGAACGCGTTGATAAACGGCCAATGCCACAGATACCATGTCCGCTAGTACACCCGTTACCTAATCGCGTGCCGACTCCCACAACTAACCCCGCCAGCGCCAACATGAGAGAGGAGCCGCCTAAAGACGAAGCGACTGGAATATGCGCCATACCGAAAGTCACCGCAGCGACACCTCCGGCGATCATGCCGACAACAAACATTAAACGCCAAGCAAAGTCGCGTGATTTGGGGGTTAATAACCCGGTTAAAATCCCGCTGATGCCAGCGATTTTCCCATTAAGCACTAGCATGATTAATGCTGATAGCCCAAGTAAAATGCCTCCAGACAACGACTCCCAGGGTACAACAAACGCCATATAATCCTCTCAATTATGAACAAAAAACATTCTGTAAATTACTGATTAACTGTGCCACACGCACATCTGCCAAAGAGTAGAAAACCTGTTGTGACTCTTTTCTTGCTTTAACTAAACCGTGCTTTCTCAACAAAGTGAGATGCTGTGAGAAAGCTGACTGACTCAATGTTGAGCTCTGCTGCAATTGACCTACGCCAACTTCACCACTCGTCAACTGGCACAACACCATTAAACGTTCAGGATGAGCCATCACCTTAAGCAATTCAGAAACCTCATGTGCACTACCGCGCATTTGCTCTAGATTAATTGAATCTTCACGACGCATAGCCACCTCCTAAGTACATGATTTAGAGTTTACTGAATTACCATATTTAGTCAATTCTAATTTAGATAATTTGAAATTAGGTTAATTTTTATTAGACATATCTAATATTAGAGATTAGAGTAACACCATCAATCACGTGGAGGTGACATCATGACGGTAGATAACGGAGTTCGTATCATTGCAGGCAGCATGGTTTTATTATCGCTCTTGCTCACAACCTATGTGCATACTAATTTTGTATGGTTAACCGTATTTGTCGGCGTCAACTTAATCCAAAGTGCATTCACTGGATTTTGTCCGGCAGCCCTATTTCTCAAAAAACTTGGCTTTAAATGACGATGTGGCCGCAATAGCTATGCAAACGCACTGCTATTGTGTGCCGTCAAAATAATGAGGTTTTAATTACATGACAAAAATCGTGATCATTGGTGGTGTCGCAGGTGGCGCCTCAGCAGCAGCGCGTGCACGCCGTCTCAGCGAAGACGCACAAATCATCATGTTTGAGCGCGGCGAATTTGTCTCATTTGCCAACTGTGGTTTACCTTACCACATTGGTGGTGACATCACTGATCGCAGTAAATTACTGTTGCAAACACCAGAAAGTTTCTTAGCCCGCTTTAATGTCGATGTGCGAGTGATGAATGAAGTTCTTTCCATCAATCGCGAAGAAAAAACCGTCAGCGTGAAAAATTTACTCGACGGCTCTGAGTATCAAGAAAGCTACGACTTTCTCTTACTCAGTCCCGGGGCTGGTCCTGTCGTTCCGCCTATCCCGGGCATAGACAACCCACTCACCCACTCACTGCGTAATATTCCAGATATGGATCGCATCATCAAAACCATTCAGATGAACAAACCAGAACACGCGACCGTAATTGGCGGCGGATTCATCGGTCTGGAGATGATGGAAGCGTTTCATCAGTTGGGAATAGAAACCACATTGATTGAGATGGCCGATCAAGTGATGACGCCGGTTGACAAAGAGATGGCAGGTTTCGTTCATGCTGAAATCCGACAAAAGGGCATCGACTTACGCTTGGGCGTGGCTCTAGAAGCGGTTGAGTATCACCCGACAGAACACATTGTCAGTGTCGAGTCTGGTGAAAACGAAGCACATCGCCATATGCAAGGTGAGCTAACGCTTTCACTCAATAACGGCGAAACTTTACGTACCGATGTGTTGATTATGGCGATTGGGGTGCGCCCAGAAACCAAACTTGCACGCGAGGCCGAACTTGAGATTGGTGAGCTTGGTGGTATTCGCACCAACGAATTTATGCAAACCAGTGATCCGTTTATCTATGCAGTCGGCGACGCGGTTGAAGAGCAAGATTTTGTCACAGGCAAACAAACCTTGGTTCCCCTAGCTGGCCCTGCCAACCGTCAAGGCCGTATGGCAGCGGACAACATGCTTGGTCGCAGCGAACGTTATCAAGGCACTCAAGGAACCGCGATTTGTAAGGTTTTTGACTTAGCCGTAGCGTCAACAGGCAAAAATGAGAAACAGCTAAAACGCGACGGTGTCACTTATGAAAAAGTGTACGTGCACACTGCTAGCCATGCGAGCTACTACCCCGGTGCAGAGATAGTCTCATTTAAGCTGCTATTTGACCCACAAACAGGCAAAATTTTCGGCGCGCAAGCCGTTGGTAAAGATGGCGTAGATAAACGGATTGACGTGATGGCCGTCGCTCAGCGTGCGGGTATGACAGTGTTCGATCTCCAACACTTAGAGCTGACCTACGCTCCTCCTTTCGGCAGTGCCAAAGATGTGATTAACCAAGCAGCCTTTGTTGCGGCAAATATCATGAAAGGGGATTCGACACCGATTCATTTCGACCAGTTAACTGAGCTAAATGATCAGCAACTCCTACTGGATGTGCGCAATCCTGGCGAACGTGACAACGGCAATCACTTGCCTGGCGACGTAAACATTCCCGTTGACCAACTGCGCCAGCGTATGCACGAGCTGCCAAAAGACAAAGAGATCATCATCTATTGTCAGGTTGGTCTGCGTGGTAACGTCGCGTATCGTCAACTGGTCAACAACGGTTTTAAAGCCCGCAACCTGATTGGTGGCTACCGTACTTACTTATTTGCTCAGCAGTAAAAGCTAAATTTGTGCTACAACGCAGATAAAAACGAGGGAGCCATAAGCTCCCTCGTTTTTTTAATCATTGTTTTTCAATCATAGTTTTTAGCTTCGTGATTCTCGGCTGTGGCAAAGCTCAATCGCATTTTTTAACAGCTCAAGAGCGCTTTGATCACATGGTGGAAGTGCAGCATCACTTTGAGCGATAGGGTCGACACGCTCACCCCATTTGATCAGTCCTGCGCCCCACGTTAGGCCTGCGCCAAACGCAGCGAGCAAAATGTTGTCGCCCGCTTTAATATGCCCCTGCTCTACCGCCTCACACAGCGCGATCGGCACCGTAGCCGCCGAGGTGTTGCCATATTTATCGATATTAATGAACGCTTTTTTCTGCTCAATCCCCGCGAGATCACACAAAGTCTGGATAATACGGATATTCGCTTGGTGTGGAATCACCACGTCAATATCGTCTTTACTCATCTCAGCCGTGGCTAGTACGTGTGCAGCGGCGCTACTCATGCCCTTCACTGCTCGTTTGAAGATCTCTTTACCAACGAAGTTGAACGCCCAAAAGCCGTTATCTGCGGCGAAACGATCCATGGAAGTGCCAAATTTCGGCACAGAGAGAATGTCGCGGCCATTGGCATCACAGCCGATTTTCGCACTTTGCAGACCAACCGCGTGCTCCGTTCTTGATAAAACCACCGCGCCCGCACCGTCACCAAACAGCACAGCGGTGTCGCGCATCGCCCAATCGATATAGAAAGAGAGACGCTCTGCTCCAATGATGAGTGCGTGGCGATAAGCGCCAGATTGAATTAAGCGTGTGCCCGTTTCTAGCCCATAAACAAAGCCCGTACAAGCGGCATTCAAGTCAAACGCTGCCGCCGCTTCGATACCCAAATTTCTTTGAACCAACGAAGCAATATTGGGAATAAGCGAATCAGGTGAACAGGTAGCAACAATAATCAGATCAATATCCGCAGCATCAAGCCCTGCACGCGCAAGCGCATGGCGAGCAGCAACGGTGGCCAATTCCGAGGTATTTACATGGCTGATACGACGATTGGCAATCCCGGTGCGGGTGCGAATCCATTCGTCCGACGTTTCAAGAAACGTACTCAGATCATCATTTGACAAGGTAGCGGGAGGCAGGCATTTTCCCCAACCCGTAATTTCGGCGTAATAATTTGTCATCTTAGACCTATTTATTGTTGTTTTTAAATTAAGTAGATTAAGCAAGTATACGCTTTCTGAGGTTGTCTGGTAAGTCCAGTTTAAAACCTCGTCGACGAGCTTGATGTGGTAATGACTCTTTTATCGTCTGTTGTATGAAAATCACTAAGAGGGAATGAAAAACATGTCGACCTTCCATTCACGCTGCCCAGCTTGCGGCGGCCTAAACCGTTTACCCGTGGAACGTGTTTCTGAGCAACCTAGCTGCGGTAAATGCAAAGCGGCGCTGCTTGATGGCGCGCCGATTGAAGGGACCGCGGACAACTTTAACGCAATTCTAAACAGCGATCTTCCTGTGGTGGTCGACTTTTGGGCACCTTGGTGTAATCCTTGCGTTGGCTTTGCGCCTATCTTTGCCGATGTGGCGCATGAGCGTAAACATCAGGTACGCTTTGTGAAAATCGATACAGAAGCCCAACAGGCGCTCGCCGCTCAGTTTCAAATCCGCAGTATTCCAACCATCATGGTATTTAAGAAAGGACAACGGGTTGATATGCTCAATGGCGCCCTGCCAAAAAGCCAGTTTGAACAATGGCTAAATCAAGCCATCAACAAATAATTGACCAATCCGGGTAGGTTTGACCCGGATTTATTCTGATCAAAGGCGGCAAGTCGACGATTTTCGACCATAACCTCGAAAATCAGCTTTTCATGTCGTATCGACAAATATTTGTGATTTTACTCACATAAGATTTCGCCGCATAGTCGCGCCAACAAGCTATGAACCTCTCTTCTTATCCGGAGAATCTGACTTTGGCCGACACCCGCGAAACCACACTGCCTTCATCTATTTTCGTCCCTATTTTGGCGCTGACGCTCTACTCGGTTGCGTCTGGCTACCTGATGAGTCTGATCCCGTTAGTGACGGAGCAATACCAACTGCCCGTCTCGTTGGCCAGTTGGTTAGCCAGTGCGTTTTATGCCGGTTTGTTATTGGGCTCGATGTTTTTTGAACCTGTGGTACAACGCATCGGCCACAAGAACGCCTTTATTTTGTGCTTGCTGGTTTTTATCGTAAGTATCGTGACGTTACCTCTGCTGCCTAACAGCCATATTTGGCTGGGGGCACGTTTTGTTGCCGGCATTGCCGTAGCAGGCGTGTTTGTGGTGGTGGAATCTTGGCTATTGGATGGTGATGAGCACTCTCGTGCCAAGCGGCTTAGCTTTTACATGATTTCACTCTACGGCGGCACTGCGTTTGGTCAAATCGGGATAAGCGCTTTTGGTATTTCGGGCTCGACGCCTTTTGTCTTGATCTGCGCCACGTTAGTGATTGCGATCATGTCACTTCTTTGCTTTCGCACGTCGCAGCCAGACAGCCACTCGGCTGAGAGCCTGTCGCTCAAGCAGATGGCTCGTCTTAGTCATGCGGCGATTATCGGTTGCGTTGTCTCAGGGCTGACGCTTGGCGCGATTTATGGATTGATGCCGCTTGAGTTAGCCAACCGCAACGTCGAACAGAGCAGTATCGGCAGTTTGATGGCGCTGGTGATTTTAGGTGGCATGGTGGTGCAGCCTACCGTGACGGCGTTGGGTAAATGGACAGGCAAATCTTTGCTGATGGCGTTTTACTGTTTGGCGGGCGTTTTCGCCATCGGCATGACGTTCGTCTCCGACTCCTTACCTGTGTTAGCGATGGCGCTATTTTTGCTGGGTATGGCCGTCTTTGCTCTCTATCCGATCGCCATCACATTGGGTTGTGAACAGCTCGATAGTAAATTTATCGTCTCAGCCACTCAAGTCATGCTTTTTAGCTACAGCGTAGGCTCGGTGATTGGCCCCGCTTTAGCTGGCGTGTTTATGCACAAGCCACATGGCTTGCTGGGTTATCTGTTTGCCATGTTGGTACCAACCACAATCTACATGCTGCTCGCGGCGATAAAAACGCGCAAAAGCGTTGCTCTCCCTTAACATTAAGCCCCAGTTGGGGCTTAACTGTCTGCCAAGTTTTTGCGATAGCGTGTCGGCGAAACACCAAAATATTTTTTAAATCGGTGGGTAAAATTGTACGGGTCACGGTAGCCGAGCCGGTGCGAGATCATGCTGATGGTCCACTCTTTGTAACGTAGTAAATCCGCCGCTTTATCCATGCGCAGTTGGATCAGTTTGCTGCGTGGCGTAACACCAAATAGCTGTTTCGTCAGGCGGTTAAACTGCTCTTCACTGATATAACAATGTGCGGCCATTTCTGCCACACTCCAAGGCAGATGCAACTGACTTTCCACTTCGTTAAACAACGCCTGAACCCGCGACAGTGAGCCGGAAACCCCAGGCTCGACCGTGGAAAGTAGGCGCACCACTTCGCTGATCAACATGCGGCGAAAACTGCCTCTTCCGCCGATTTCGGCATAGAGCAAGCACATCAGCGACCACACCTGCTCTGTTTCTCGAAAATTCACCACGCTTTGCCCCATTTGGGCAATGTGCTGCCATTTTTCACTTGGCTGTGGTAACAGCCAGATCATTTCCCAAAATTTGCTGTTTGGATCAAGTTCAAAACGAAACGGGGTATGCGCAGGAAGAATGGTTAATGAATACGGTGGAATCGCACTCACCTTATCTTTGGTGATCAATACGCCAGCACCGGCCATAGTGAACAGCAAAGTATGCACCGCCACGCCATAGCGCTCAACCGAATAACCTTGCTTGAGTTTCGCGATGCCCGCCATAAAAATGTCAGCACCACGCCATTCTGGGATCTCCGTTAAGGTGAGAAATCGCTCCTTACACTCAGGCGCAAGGTAGACTTCGTCGACCCATTCGTTTTTAGGCACAAATTGTTCAATGACGGATTTGCACAGGTTTTCCGAATTTTCAAACATGTTCACCTCAAGTGATCCCCTTTATAGTTCCGCTCCAAACAAAGGAGCAAACATGAACCAACAATATATCAAAGAATTGCCTAGCAATCCTTTACCTGGCGGGCTATTAAAGACCATTGCCAAGCTCGGTTTTCCCGTTGCGATACAAAGCGCACTGGTGGCGATTTTAGCGTTGGCGGACGTTCTCATGGTAAGCGACTTTGGCAAAGAAGCAACCGCCGCTGTGGGAATTGCCTCAAAATGGCACTTTGTTGCCATCATGATCATGGCCGGACTCGCTTCAGCAAACGGTACCCTAGTGGCACAATATTGGGGTAAACAAGACGCCCGCAGCGCCAAAACGGTCTCGATGATTGCTATGGGCTTTGGCCTCAAAGTGCTTTTGCCCGTGACGCTTTTGATCACGCTTGGCTCACACCTGATCATAATGCTGCAAACCAGTGACCAACGGGTTATTGAACTGGGCTCTGTATACTTGTGGTACGCCTTTCCCGTACTATTGCTGACCCACATAGTGATCGTAATTGAAGCAAGCATGCGTTCATCGGGTGACACCGTCACACCTCTGGCGATGGGGGCCGTTACCATCGTGATTAACATCGCGCTGAACTATTGGTTGATCAAAGGCGGCTTCGGCGTCCCGGCAATGGGGGTGGCTGGTGCGGCGCTGGCGACGACCATCTCTCGTGCGGTGCAAGTCGGATTAATGCTTGGTTTCATGCGATGGAAATCGCATTGGTTGCTGACCACCAACGCCTCGCCTGAACGCCCTTCGTTGCGGCTTTCGTACCGCCGATTGGCACTCCCAACCACGCTAGGCGCGGTTTTGTGGGCGATTGGCACCATGGTTTATCAAATGATTTTCGGCCATATGGGTACCACAGAACTGGCGGTGTTTAGTATGCTTGGCCCATTTGAGTCACTCTGTTACGCGATTTTCTTTGGTATTTCTGTCGCGTGCTCGGTCTTGATTGGTCAAGCCCTCGGCCGAGATGAGTTTGAGAAAGCGCAGGCCATGGCTGCTTACTTTATCAAAGTCGTTTTTCTGGTTGGTATTTCCGTCGGCGCTCTAATGCTTGCTAACCGTGAACTGATCTTATCTGCACTTAACCTAGCAAGCGAGGAATTGCATCCATTGGCGTCGCCAGCGGTAATGATTCTTTGCTGCGGCATTTGGATAAGAATGCTCAACATGATCATCATCAACGGTATTATTCGTGCAGGAGGCGACAACATTTTCTGCCTGCGGATGGACTTTATCGCCATGTGGATGACAGGCTTGCCCGTGTGTGCGATGGCCGCTTTTATTGCTGGCTGGGAGTTTAAATACGTTTATGCGCTAATGCTCGCTGAAGAAGTGGTTAAATTGGGCCTATGTTATCGCCGCTACACACAGAAATACTGGATTAAGAACCTCACTGTGGTGACGACTTCTTAGCCATTCTTTGATGACGATTAGAACTCTCCGGTGCTGGTTTCGCTGGCACCGCTTTTCTCTCACTCCACAGATGGCGAATCGCCAGAATCGGATGAGCGATCAGCATCCTTGGCCCACCATAACGCATCACATCGCGCATCTGCGCTTTCGGCTCCGGCTTGTAACAATGGATCGGGCAGCGATTACACGCCGGTTTTGCTTGCCCGTATGGGCACCGGTCTAAACGGGTTTCGGCATAATCCAACAAAGCCTGACACGATTGACACAAAACACGCTCACTTTGATGATGCACCTGACAGTAGATCGCGACCATATAGGAGACGGTCTTAAATTCAGTGGCGAGTGAGCCTGTTAATAAAAGCGAGGGTGAAGGTGGCTGTTTCATCTTTGTGGTCAATGTCATTTCTTTTGATGAGTCACTATACCCACAAAACAGAGCCGCGCTTTTAACTAAATCAAAGTCACTTGTACTTTTGTGAGCAAATGATTATCCTGCGCCACCTCAACTGGGAGTCAACCAATGAACCGCAAAAAGAAAATTAATCAAATCTATAACGCCAGAATGAAGAAGCAGAATGCAAAAATGCATAAGAGCAATAAGCCGCGTTATATTTCCAAAGCAGACCGAGCCAAAATGGAAGCTGAACAAGCGCTCGAAGCGCAAGCGCTGGAAAATCTGCCTCAAGCAGAATCTGTAGAGACTCAGACGGACGCGCAAAGCGACTCACAATAAAAAAACCGCTCAGTTGAGCGGTTTTCTGTTTATAAGCAAGTGGAGCTACGAAACTTTAAAATATTTCAACTGGTCATTCAGGATCTCGGCCGAAGCCGCCATGGCTTGGCTCTCTTCAGCCAGCATCTGTGAAGCCTGCATCACTTCGTTGGCAGCCAGATGAATGCTAGTGACGTTTTCCGTCATTTCATTGGCGACTAAACCTTGCTGCTCAGATGCCGCCGCAATCTGCGCCACCATATCGTTCGATTTCACCAGCTCAGTCACCATATCGGCTAACTGCTTTTGGGTGTCCAACGAAATAGCGACACTTTCCTCGACTTTGGCATTACTGCGCTGCATCGCTTGCACCGTGCGCTCGGTGCGCTCAGTTAACGAATCGATCGTCTGCTGTACTTCATTGGTGGATTGCTGAGTACGTGAGGCCAAATTGCGGACTTCGTCCGCCACAACCGCAAAACCACGCCCTTGTTCACCAGCACGAGCCGCCTCAATTGCTGCATTAAGTGCCAGTAAGTTGGTTTGCTCTGAAACCTCGCGAATCACGCTCACCACTGCGCTGATCTCCTGTACGCCCGCTTTGAGCTCTGCCACCAACTGGTCGGCAGCGGAAATATCTTGTGACACGTGCGAAACGGTTTGCGCGGTCTTCTCCATCGCTTTGCCGCTTTGCTCTGCATGATGCGTAACCAACTGGGTACTGTGCGCGGTATTCTCTGCGTTGCTCGCAACATCGGCGATGGTGGTGCTCATCTCCGTCATTGCGGTTGAGAGTAATTCCAGTTGCGAATGCTGCGTCCCGACACTGGTCGCAGCTTCTTCACTTGCCTGAGCTATGCTTTGCGCCATATTGGCGGATTGTTCTGCCGCTTCATGTGCCGCCATCAAAGTAAACTGCAGTTTCTCCAACATACGGTCTATCTCACGACTCATTACTCCCAGCTCATCTTTGCGCTGCGTATTTAAACGCACACGTAAATCGCCATCGGCAATTTTGTTGGTATTATCAATTAAACGATTGAGCGGTAAGACAATGTTGCTTGAGATAACGTAACCCATCGCCAGTAACATGGCCGCCATAATTAACGCAACAAACGCCTCTTTAAGCGCCGCCGCGAAGAAAGATTCTTGAATGTCCGCAACCAAGATGCCAGAGCCAACAATCCATCCCCAACCCTTGAACAGCTCAACGTAGGAAATCTTGTCTTTCAATTTGCCATTAGGGCTTTTCCATTGGTAATCGAGGAAGCCGCCCCCGTTTTGCGCTGTTATCGACGCCATTTCCTGCCAATGGAATTTGCCAGCGCCATCTTTAAAGCCAGAGGCGTTTTGCCCGTTTAACTCAGGCTTAACCGGATGAGTGACAATCGTGAGCTGCGGCGTGGTGATCCAGAAGTAGTTATCACCGTCATAACGCAATTTGTTGATCGCTTGGATAGCGCGAGACTGGGCTTCTTGCTCACCGATTTCTCCTTGCAGATCATAATAGTAACTGACCAAATTCAACGCGGTTTCCACCTGAGCTTTAAGCTTACTTTCGCGTTCAGCCATGGAGGATTTACGTTGCTCATTCAAGTTATAAATGCACGTCACCACAATGAGAGCAACGGAAAGAATCACGAGCGAGAGAAGTTTGTACTTTACCGATAAGTTACTGAGTTTCATCTGAGTATCCGTTTTAATTATAAAGCCAACTGAGTCGTATTTTTTATTGAAAGAGGATCATTACTCGTTTCAGCGAATAGTCAAAGGATGCATATCACGATTTTAACCATTTGTTACGTGTGGGTTTCAGAATGACAGCATTTATCACGTTTGCGAATGCAAAATGCCATGTGAGAGGCTCTCTATATGATTTTTTATAGTGATACCTTTGGCACTTTATTCCCAATCTAATCGGTTCGTTTACAATCTTGTATCATATTTTGCCAAGTGATCTCACGCTCAGTTTTTCGCCAGTGTTAACGTTATCTGTGTATCCACACAATTAAGACTTAACAATCTCCTTACTTCACCGTCACGAATGGCTGGAATTTCGTGAGTCACTACCGAGAAATCAACATCGGTTTCAACGCTCAGTGGTTATGTGAAGCCGGTTTACTATTTTTTAGCGATATCAAGAGAAAATATCCCTACTAATTTTACTAATAAGGACAAATATCATGTTGTATTTGGAGTTCCTGTTCCTTTTGCTGATGCTTTACATCGGCTCCCGCTATGGCGGTATCGGTCTTGGTGTCGTGTCTGGGATCGGCTTGGTTATCGAAGTGTTTGTGTTCAAAATGCCACCCACGTCCCCACCCGTGACGGTCATGCTGATCATTCTTGCCGTTGTCACCTGTGCCTCGATTCTTGAAGCGGCCGGCGGATTGAAATACATGCTGCAAGTGGCTGAGCGCATGCTGCGTAAAAACCCAAAACGGGTAACCTTGATTGCCCCTTTTGTCACTTACGCGATGACGTTCATGCTAGGTACTGGCCACGCGGTTTACTCCATCATGCCCATCATCGGCGACGTCGCTCTAAAAAATGGCATTCGCCCTGAGCGTCCGATGGCAGCGGCTTCAGTCGCATCGCAAATTGCGATTACCGCTTCGCCCATTTCTGCGGCGGTGGTTTACTACTTAGCGCAACTTGCCGACATTAACCACGAAATCACTTTGCTTTCTATCCTTTTGGTCACCGTTCCTGCGACACTGTTCGGCACTTTATTGATGTCTCTTTACAGCCTAAAACGCGGTAAAGAGCTGGACGACGATCCGGAATATCAAGAACGTTTGAAAGATCCTGTATGGCGCGAAAAAATCCTTAACACCACCGCAACCTCGTTGGATGAGCATCTACCAGCCGCCGCGAGAAACTCTGTCCTGCTGTTTATCGCTTCCATCTTTACCATTGTGCTCATTGCCATGGTGCCAGAAATTCGCATTATCGCTGAAGGGAGCAAACCGATCAGCATGGCGGTGGTCATTCAGATGATGATGCTGTGCTTCGGCGGTATCATTTTGCTGGCGACCAAAACGGATCCGCGTAGCGTGCCCAATGGCGTGGTATTTAAATCGGGTATGGTGGCAGCGATTGCGATTTTCGGTATTGCGTGGATGTCAGATACCTACTTTCAGTACGCAATGCCTCAGTTTAAATCCGGCATCGTTGAGATGGTGAACAACTACCCATGGACCTTCGCTTTGGCGCTGTTCATTGTCTCGGTGGTGGTGAACTCACAAGCCGCGGTTGCCCGTATGATGTTGCCTGTTGGCCTTGGCTTAGGGCTTGAACCCGCACTACTGATTGGTTTAATGCCAGCGCTGTACGGTTACTTCTTTATTCCAAATTACCCTTCAGACATTGCGACCGTAAACTTTGATAACACAGGCACGACTAAGATTGGCAAATGGTATTTCAACCACTCCTTTATGGCGGTTGGTTTAATTGGTGTCATCGGTGCCTGCTGTCTCGGCTACTTGCTGGGCCAAATCATTATTGGCTAACTAACCCATAACGACAAAGAGCGGATATCATGCCTGAAGTGATATCCGCTCTTTTTTTCTATGGCACTGAGGTTGAGTTTTACCCCATGCCTTAAACTTCGGGCGTCTCACTTTTCTTGTGTGACAAAAAACGTACCCAACTTTGCGTTTGTGTCGACGATTTGATCGCATCAGCTTTTTTCGCTAACGCAAGTGCGGCTTCTAAGCGGTTGAGGCGATACAGCGCGTTCACTTTAAGCAACTGTGCATCATAGAAGCGCTGCTGATTTTCCATTTGATCCAGTGACGCGATCACCTGTTGATATTTCTGTAGCTGGTTTTGCAGCACCGCGACTTCCCAATGGTATTTACTCTCAATCTCTGCCGCTTTATGCCAGAAATGCAGCGATTTCTGCCACTCTTTTGCTGCTTGCCAATATTGCGCTTGTAAACGAATCAGTTCGAGATCGCTGTCAGCCTGCTCAAGTTGTGACAATGTCACTGCAGCTTTTTCATAAATCCCTTGGCTCGCATACAGATATGCCAACGACTTGCGTTCAGAATCGAGTAAGGCAATGCCTTTAAGCTGCGCGAGGGTCAAGATATCCAACGCCGCTTTTTGCTGACGCAAATTCAGATAGCCACTATAGGCTTGCATCCACCAGATTTTTTTCTCCGGTTGCAAGGCAATCAGCTGTTTGGCGTTGTCCACCACCTGCGACCATTGCTCAAGCTGGGCATGAGCGCCAAGAGCGATTGAGAGCACCGCCACACTGGGTTTAGGGTCGAGTTTGCGCTGTTTCTCAAGCGCGAGCAACGTCTCACGCCACTGCTCTAGGCTGTAGTGTGCTTGCGCCAGATGCAGCCACACTTCGGCTGCGTTTTCTCCCTCGGGAATGGATTGCGTGAGCAGTTCGAGGTGCGGCAAAGCTTGACGAAATTGACCCAGCGTTAGGTAGATTGACGACAGCATACGCCTAGTACGCCACTGCTCATCGTCGGCCAAACCTTGCGCGTTGAGCGCTTTTTCCAAAGCAATCACCGAATGTTCAGCTTGCTCCGATTGCCAATATAAGATGCCCAGCATGCGCGAGATGGCTGCCACATCGCCCGGCCTTGACACTTCAGCGGTCAACAAATGCTCGATCGCCTGCTGGTTTTGCTCTTTGGCAGACAAGGTTTGCGCCTGCTGCATGTAACGCAGGGCGTAAGGTGAGATGTCCGAGTTCGGTGCCGCGGCTGATACCTTGGTCAACAGCAGGCAGCTCATTAGTAAGGTGATCGTCGTCTTTTGCATCTTCATTGCATTTTAAACTCTATCCGGGTGCTATATCCGAGAATGGGTTGCGCGGCGCCATCGATGATTTGTGGCTGGTAACGCCAACGCTTTACCGCATCAACGGCACTTCGTTCAAAAAATCGAGCTGGCTGAGCTTCCACCACTTCGATGTTTTGTGGCCTGCCCGTTTCATCAATATCAAATCTCAGCAACACATAGCCTTCAATGCCTCTCTTCTTCGCTTTTGCGGGATACACCGCATCCACTCGGCTCAGTGGGGTCAACTGCTGATGATTATTTGCCACGCTGTTACCCGGAATACCGACCGAAGGAACGGAAATTGCTAAGCCATTGACACTAAAAGACATATCAACATTAGGCATCTCAACCTGAGCCGACGTCGTTGTCATTGGCGTTTGGGAGACCTTCATTACTTCGGGCTGAGGCGGAGGCGGTACGTCCGGCGGTGGTGGCACTGCACGTTGACGTCGTGCCACTTCGCTTTGCGCTTCAAACATCACCATGTTAAAGCTGACAGGTGCAGATGGCGTTACTCCGTTTAATTTGCCCAGATTCACCATCCATGCCATGACGGAAAACAGGGCAAACACCATCGCCAATGACACAGGAAGCGATAGCAATAGTCTCAACATCAGCGTTTCTCCGCCGCCAGCGCGATGTTTTTCACCCCTGCCGCTTTCGCCGCATCCATCACTTTCACCACAGTACCGTTGTAAGCATATTCGTCGGCTTGTACCACCAATGAGGCATCCGGTTGATCGAGCAATAAGCGTTCGATACTGGCTTGAACGCGCTCAACATCGACAATTCGTTTATCGATATAGATATCATTGGCTGCCGTGACGGCGATGAAAATACCCGCATCTTTCTGCGCACTGACATTGGAGGCCTGTGGACGATTCACTTCCACACCGGATTCACGCACAAACGAACTGGTGACAATAAAGAAGATCAGCATGATGAAAACGATGTCCAGCATTGAGGTCAAATCGATCTGCGCTTCATCCGACTTTGCCTGACGTTTACCTAGTCTCACGACTGACTCCTTAACATTCTTTCTAATTTCAGTTCTCGGTTCTGACACGCTTTATACAAGCGGGCATGAACAAACATGCCGACCAGTGCCACCACCATGCCGACCATCGTCGGCAGCGTCGCCAGCGAAATACCTGACGCCATTAATTTGGGGTTGCTGCTGCCTTGGGTTGCCATCACTTCGAAAACCGAAATCATGCCCGTTACCGTACCGAGCAACCCAAGCATGGGACAAATAGCCACCAGCACTTTTAGCAGGCTTAAATGACGAAACAGACGCTGATGCGCTTGCGCCATCCACGCTTCACGCACCGACAAGGCAAACCACGACTGCCTATCTTGCCGCACTTGCCACTGCTGCGCGGTTTGCGTGCAATACACGGGAAACTCGCGGCTCAGGTAGATAATTTTCTCTACCGCGAGCAGCCAGAAAACTGCCGCGACCGCCGCGAGCCACCATAAAATCTGTCCACCCTGTTCCATAAAGGTCTGCAAAGACGCCCACCATTGGCTGGACGTCAACAGCTCAGGCAACAGTTGCGAAACGAATCCACTCACGCTGCATTCCCTACCTTGGCTGGAAACTCACGAGTGGTGTGCATTTGCTCTTCTGCTTGCTGTGCGACTAAACCGATACTCTGTTTTTCCAGTACGTTACGCACGTTTTCCGCCATTCCATTGAGAATGTTGTGCGCCAACAGTAGCGGCATCGCTGCGACCAGACCGAGTACCGTCGTGACCAGCGCCATCGAAATACCACTCGCCATGATCTTCGGATCGCCGTTACCAAATTGAGTGATCACTTGGAAGGTCTCAATCATGCCGATCACCGTCCCCAAAAGACCCAGCATTGGCGCTAAAGCGGCAAGCAATTTGAGCATCGAGAGCCCTTTTTCCAAGCCATTTTGCTCATCAACAATCGCTTCCAGCAGACGAAGTTCTAATGCTTCCACACTGCGCGGACGTTCACTGTCGTACACCGCAAGAATTCGACCTAGAGGGTTATTCTGTGGTGTGTTCGGTGTTTTCAACTGAGCCTTAATTTTGCCCTGCACCGCAAGCAGTACCACGGCGCGGTAGGCTGCGATGATGAGACCGATTGCCAATAAACCAATGATCACTTTGCCGACCACACCACCCGCCGCAAAGCGCTCCGCCAAACCTGGCGACTGCGCATATTGCTGCAACAACACACCGCGAGTCGGGTCCAGCAGCACAGGTACCATCTCACCTTGGCTTGCCGCGACCAGCTCTGAACGTACAGGTACGTTTTCAGGCAGTTTGGCGAAAGAAGAAGCAAATTGCTTGTCATGATGCCAATTGACATAACCTTGCTCGGTCAACAGGCCAAAATTACCAAGCGTCAGTGCTGGCGTCGCTTGTGTTTGGCCTTCTGCATCTAGCATCGCAATGGTGAGTTCGCTGACACTGCGGCTGGCACTGATTTGCGCTTGCATCACTTGCCACAAGCCGCGTAGCTGGCGAATATCCGGCAGTGTGTTTGCCTCTACGATATCATTAACCACTTGAGTTTGATCTGTCTGGCCAATCGCGGTAACTGCTTCAGCAAGATCCGATTTGATCTCTTTCGCGTGTTGACGCACCACACCGAACAGTTCGCCCAAACTGCCCGTTTCAACACGCAGTTGCTCTTCCAGTTGAGACAACTGCACTTCGTTATCACTAAACTGACTGGCTAACTCATCATTCTGGCTTTCCAATTGCGCTTTTTTCTCTGCCAGAGACGCTTTCAGCGCTTTTAGTTGCTGCTCCGTCTGTTTAAAGCCTTGTTCACGCTGTTGGTTGTGTATTTGCTGAGTTTGGTTTTCGATTTTGGCTTGCTGTACCAACTCGGCCTGCGCCAGTACGCCAGCAGAGGACAATGTCAACAATCCAGCCGCAAGAATAGATACGGGTTTCATTTACATCACCTCTTTGGCTGCAACAGATAAGGGAAGATAGAGTAACGCTGGCGCGACTTTCTGGTTGGCCACATCAAAGGCACGATTGAGCTCAGACGCCGGAATTTGCGTTAATTCCATCCACTGCTTTTGCTGTTGGTTCCAATACCAGAAAGCTTGACCGCTTAAGCTGCGAGCAATCAAAGAGATACGACCGAAATGCAGCAGCTCTGCCTGACGCGCTTTACCGTCAACGGTTTGAATTTGCGCCTGATACGCACCAATGCGGCTACCGTAATCGAGCTCAATTTGGTAAGCCTCTAAAATACGACGAAATTTCTCCGCTTCAGCGACATCAGCACGTGACATCAGCAATTCCAGCTTTTCCACCCGCTCTTTGCGTTGTTCGGCTTTTAAAGGCACATCATTGACAACGAGCTCTTTCAACTCAACCAGCATGTCATACATCAAAGGAACGATACCTTGCCGCGTCGATTGGATTTCGCTGATTTGGCTCGCTAAACTCGACTTTTCCTGCTCTTGGCTGTGGATCAAAGAAGTCAAGTGGCGCTGGTAAATCTCGAGATTACGCACCTCTTCCTGAAGCAGTTCAATTTCGGCTTGCAATAACTGGCTGTTTTCAGCACTGGCATTAATCAGTGATTGGCTTTTTGCCGCAGCAGTGTTGGTATGGCTTTGAATTTTCTGCGCCTTGTCGAGATCACTGCCATGGGCAGTGGCAACGGTCGCCATCAGTAGTGCGGCGGCACTGGCTTTGTAGAACGTCATAAGAGTTGTCAATAACCTGATGTAAGTTACAATTGCTGTTGATAGTCATTCGCATTATCAACCAAGAGAAGTGCATTCTAACGGATTTTTTGCAGAATACCAACTTGAATGAATATCACCTTCGCAACGTTTAAATAAGTAGTGATTCGTCTATTTCAATAAACTGGTCAGCTACGTTTCTCAGCCCTTGAGCACTCAGACCCGGAACACCATAAACCACCACTTTTTTTCCGTAACGTTGCTGGATGCGCTCGACCAAAATTTCAAAGTCGCCATCGCCAGAGAGCAAAATAACTTGGTCGACTTCCGGTGCGCGTTCAATCGCATCTAATGCTATTCCTACATCCCAGTCACCTTTGGCACTGCCATCGGCGCGTTGAATGAAAGGCTTGAGTTTCACCTCCAAACCAATTCCGCGCAGAATGTGGTGAAACTGCCTTTGCCCGAGATCACGGCTGGCAATGGCATAGGCATTTGCCACCACAACCTGTTTGTTTGCTGTGACTTCTTGCCAAAAACGGTTGTAATCAAACTTACGCTGATACTTTTCACGACAGGTGTAATACACATTTTGTACATCGACAAAAATGGCGACTTTTTCTTTCATTGGCGTTGCTAACCTAGCAGATGAATTTGCCCCACCCTATGCGATAGCGGCAGAAAAGGCGAGTAAAAAGCGTAACTCAGCGACTCATGTGTCTTCAAATAGCAGATGATGCCTGTAAAACAAGCAATATGAAGAAGAAAAGCACAACAGGAGCTGGCATTAATTCGACTTCGTTCAAAAAGCATATGCAACAAAAACATTATTTCTACAAAACGCAATCGGTTATTTGAACACTCTCACTTTTTGTTGATCGTTTTATTAATATTAGACATCCATTGATTCAAATCATAAATGGAACCCACCTCTCAACCTTACTATATGCCGCTAAAAGTGACTTTCATTGCATATTCCATGACGCAACAGAGTCATCTCCGTCAGCCAGACTCTGTAAGATTGCGCCTAGCTGAACAAATAACTTGCTGTTCGAACCTCAGGACGAAAGAGAACGACGAATAAAATGACTACAAAATCCAAGCTCAACAAAGACTATTCCGTCAGCGCCAATCTTATCTCGACGACCGACCCTCGCAGCATCATCACCCACGCCAATAGCGATTTTTGCACAATTGCTGGCTACACCCGCGATGAGCTAAAAGGACAACCACACAACATGGTGCGCCACCAAGACATGCCAAAAGCGGCCTTTGCACAAATGTGGCAGTACCTTAAAGCGGGCAAAAGTTGGATGGGGTTGGTAAAAAATCAGTGTAGTGATTCACAGCACTACTGGGTTTCGGCGTTTGTGACGCCCATTCGCAACGCTGAGGGCGAGATCATCGAGTATCAATCGGTTCGCTCTAAACCGCAGCCCGAACAAGTTGAAAGGGCCCAAGCGTTATACGACGCCATGCGCGCCAATAAACACAAAGCTAAAATGCGCCTGCCACTAAAGCGCCTTACCACGCTCTCTACCGCGATGACACTCTTAAACGGGGTTGGCGGCATCGGCTTAGCCTCATTCTCCTTGCAATGTGTCGCGATGGGTTTCGCCAGTGCGACGTTAGCACTTGGTTGGTATCAGCAAAAGCGCTACGAAAAAATTCGTGCACTCGCCGACGAAGCGTATCACAACCCATTGATGGAAAAGCCTTACACCAATCACTACGATGATTTTTCGCCAATTGAATTAGCGTTGATGATGAAAAAAGCGGAACTGCGCGCGGTCACTGCTCGCGCAACGGAAACCTCTGGCAGTATTTTGATTTCGGCAGAAGAAGAGTTCGCCACTATCCAATCGATTGGCGAAAGTTTGGATCAGCAGTGCCGTGAGACCGAACAAGTGGCTGCTGCGGTTGAAGAGCTCACCCACTCCATCCATGAAGTGGCCAATGCTGCCGCTGCTGCGTCTACGTTGGCAGGTGATGCGAACGACGACTCCAAAACCGGACTTGAAAGCATCCGCTCGACCATCCGCATGGTTGACGCTCTCACAGCAGAGCTGCACAACTCAAAACAGATCATTGAACAACTGGCGAAAGACAGCCAGAAAATCGACAGTATTCTTGAAGTCATTACCGCGATTTCGGAGCAAACTAATCTGCTCGCGCTCAATGCTGCTATCGAAGCGGCACGCGCCGGTGAATCGGGTCGCGGTTTTGCTGTGGTCGCCGACGAAGTACGCAATCTTGCCTCCAAAACGGGCAGCAGCGCCAATGAAATCCACTCGATGATCAGCCAGTTGCAAAACACCGCTCGTCAGGCAGTCGCGGCGATGAATACCGGTAATGAGTTGTCACAAAACTGCAAGCGTCAAGCCGATAGTACTGGTGAAGTGCTCAGTGCGATTCGCGATAAGCTGGGCGCAGTCACCGACAGCAGCCATCAAATCGCCACTGCAGTCGATGAGCAAGCAACGGTGACCCAAGAGATCAATCGCAATATTGTTAACATCAAGCAACTTGCCGACAACACATCACACGCTTCTCAAAGCTCGATTGTTCGCACCAGTGAGCTGGTCAGTAATTTGGAAGAGATGCAGCGTTTGATGCGTCAGTTTTCTTAACGCTTGCTTTACTCAATGCGCTTAAGCGCAATAAGTAAAAGGGAAATACGCAAAAAAGGGGAACACGCAAAAAAGGGGAACACGACGTTCCCCTTTTTCATTTCGTTTCTTTTCGTCACGATCCGCTTAGAACTGTCCAGCGACAGAGAAGAAGAACTGATCTTTACCGAGATCGCTATCAAAGCCATGCGCGTAGCCCAACGTCACGGGCAGCTCTAGGTTGTAGCCAAGACGCACCCCCACCGTGAGCGACACACCCGCGCCAGTCAGTTGTTTGTACTCTTTAGTGTCACTCCACGCAGAACCTGAATCGACAAATGTTGTTCCTGAAATATCCCCCAAGCCTATTGGATACAATCCCCAGTTACGCTCCACGCGTCCAAGCCAAGTGCTTGCTTCCACTCGCTGAGTCACATAACGGTCGCCAGATTGTACCGTTTCGTCATATCCGCGCAGCGCCTGAGTTTCACGGCCAAACAGTGCAACTTCATCACTTTGGTCGGAACCACCTAAGCGGAACGGTTTCGCTTTACTATCGGCTAAGCCCCCAGCAAAGCGCAATGACAATGTCGAGCGGCCCGGTAGGTCGAACGTGGCTTGCCACTGACCTTGGTATTTCTCACCTTGGTAGTCACTTCCCAGCAGTTCGTTGCTTTCAACCACCACATCTAAGTAATGCCCCCAACCTATGCCCGGAACATTGAGATAGGTTTCACGATTGTCGAATGTCGCTGCGATCCCGATCAGAGATTCTTCCGTTTCTACGTAAGGCTTAGTGGCACCAAACTTCGGTTTTTTCGCTTCGGACTCTTTATCCCAGTACACACCCGCCGCAAAACTGAGCTGGTCTTCAATCGCGGTAAAAAGGTGGTTTCGTTGAATAAGTGCACTGTCACTTTGTTCAATGCGATGGGTTTCCGAGCTGCCTTGCTTAAACGTGGTAAAATCGTGTGAGCGCTCTAACTGGATCATCCAGCGTGAATCGTACAAATAGCCCAAATTGTACTGAGCAAGGCTATTTTCTGTATCCCAAGCAAAACTGAGTTGATATTGGTGACGATTCAACGCATCCGCCCCGTTAGTCATAAAACCAGCCAGTGTTTGGTTCTCATCTTGCGAAATGATAGGCAGCCAAGCACGTGGACGCAGGCTAGACCAAGGGCTGTAATCGCTTATCTCACTTTTTGCCGCCACCGCTTCAACAGGATCAACGTAGTTGTACTGACCTTGCGCATCGGCCACGGTAAAGGTGCGCAGCGGTTCCACACGCTCTTTTTCGCGTAACGTGTAACCTTTTGCATCATAGGATTGATAAACCAGCCCGCTTTCCGCTTGCCAATGGGGCTCAAACGCTCCGCCGACTTCGCGGGTGAGCTGAGAAATCTGTTGTGTCTCTAGGTCAAGCGAATAGATATTAAACACGCCGTCGTAATCGGCGCTATAGAGCACTTTACCATCTGGCATCATCGTCGGGGCATTTTCCACGGCGCGCGAGTCCGTCAGCTTGTGCCACGTCGCGCTGGTAAGATCAAAACGCTCTAGGTTCCAACCTTGCTGCGGGCGTTTCATGCTCGCGACTAAGAAATCGCCTTGCGGCGCGAGAGAAAATCCGCCCAGTACATCACCCTCTTCTCCTTGCCAAATCAGCGTTTTGCTTTCAGGGTTGTTGGCATCCATAAGCCACAGCTCACTCAAACCATCCACCTTACGTGACGCGAGGTATTGATGCCCATCCAGCAACCACTTCGCCATGCGAAAACGCTGTTTTTCCGTCAACTGCGTCCAACGGTCATCTTGATAGACAAACACGTCACTCAATACGCGGCCATCGGCGTAGGTGATAGAGCGAGTTGCCAGAACGCCCGCCTGTGGATGAACATCAAGCGAATTAATATGCTTAGTTTTACTTAACGTTTGTTCGTTCTCAGCATCTAAGCGCTGCAGCTCTGAATAGCCATCACCATCATTTCTGTTCACCAGTAAACCGTTGTCACTGGCACTGACTACTTGCAAAAATGGAGCGGTGTACTTGCCTTTGCCAATGACGGCGGCTTCGGTCATTTGTGTCACGTCACCTTGGTATTTCTGGTAAATATGACTTTGGAAATCAGACCACAACTGCTCGAAATCTTTACCAAACGTGGTTCTCGCGGTGCGATTAAGCAAAAAGAACGGAATCACTTTTCTGCTGTAGCTGGTGAGAAATTCACCCACTTTCTCATCGCCATACGTATCGGCGAGGTACTGAACAAAATAAGCGCCATACAAATAGTTGTAGCCCAATGGCCACTCTCTTGATGCGACGGCGACCTGGTTCAAGCTTTTCACTTCACCAGACGCCACTTCCATGCGCATCTGCATGTCGTAGCCAGTGCCTTGTAAGCGCCCGTAACCTGCCGCTTGGTTTGTCTCTTGATAGACAGCTAGCCCTTCAAGCATGAAAGATGGCGTCATAAGGTGCGGGTACAAAAACGGATTGCGGCCGAAAATGTTGCGCAATGTTTTGATCGCTCCGCCACCCATCTCCATATGCATAATGTGAGTGTATTCGTGTTTGATCAGCAAATGCATCCATTCATCATTGTTTTCTAAACTGTTCGCCTCATCGGGCGGGCTCATGATCAAACGGATTTGCGGATAAGGTACCACCGTCGCCCAGCCGTTAGAAAAATCATACTCATCGACAAGAACAATTTCCGTTTTTTCTTCTGGTTGATAAGCAAAAAACGGCACTAACTCGCGGTGTGATTGTTCGGCCAAATCAAGCGCACGAGCTGCTTGCTTTTCATGGCCATTGCGAAAATGAATCACAAAATGGTCAGAAGATTGAGTCAGCCAAGATTCGTTTGCTCTATCCCAAGCGACAGATTGCGCCGCCGCTTGATGAGGAATCGCCGCGCCAACCGCCAGAAAGGCGGCCAACGTCATAGCGATGGGTGATGGTTTCATAACGTTTTCCCGTAAGTACACAGACATTCAATTGAACTACTGCGAATAATGTACACCGTTTTATTAATAAGTCATTCCTATCTTTGTATGGGAATGTATAGATCCGAAGTGAACTGTGCAACGAGCACCTTACTATTCCCTGAGTCTTTCATCGAATTGAACCAAAGAGTTAGCAAAGCGTGAGTCAGAGACTTACGAGTGTGTGCCAAACTTGAACGTATGCAAACAAAAACGGTGGCCTCAGCCACCGCACGATCAAACGATTTAAAAAACAGAATGCAGTTAGAGACTTAGCTTGGCCACCCAAACTCGCTTCTGCATGATATCGGGTCGGTAAAGTGGCTCAAAGGTTTGCATCTGATAATCCTTATAGATTGTTAAAGTATTTGCTTTTCACCAAACAGCACGCTGTTTCTGCCACTATGTTTGGCTTTGTAGCGTTGTTTATCTGC
The DNA here is from genome assembly GCF_000960595.1 of Vibrio sp. S234-5. NCBI lineage: Bacteria > Pseudomonadati > Pseudomonadota > Gammaproteobacteria > Vibrionales > Vibrionaceae > Vibrio > Vibrio sp. S234-5. The sequence continues at coordinate 26,390 of NZ_JZAM01000222.1, read as the reverse complement.
AATTTCAAATGCCTGTTTTAGCAGAGCTTCACACTGCTCAAGTGAGATCGTGTCACTGGTTGACTCGATAGCGACCGCGCCGATTGAAATGGTGACCACACCAAACGGCAAGTTGCCCTCATGGCGAATTGCTCGTTGAGCGATAGATTGATGAATGTGCTGTACTCGTTCTGCGGGTTAATTCTACGCTTTTTCCAGCAGCTCAATTTCAACGGTGGATTTATTTAGAAGATACTTGAGCTTATCCAGACGTAAGGTATCACTTTTCGGTGTGCGCTCGTACGCCGTTCTTAAGGTTTGCAACTGCCCTTTGGCCGTATCAATTTCGCCATCGGTCACATCCGTGCGCCAAATTTGATCAAGTTGACGCAAATACTGCACAGACACCGGATGGGAGTTGTAATCGCTGACTCCCGAGATCTCGACAAAAATCATCGGTATAGGGGCCGTGCGTTTTGTACTGCGCCAGCTTTTCTGGATTAACACGAATGGTTAGCGGAGAGCCTTGACCATTATTGATCCAGCTGTAGGCACGTACTGATTCTTGGATAAACAACGAGGTATCTGGCGGCAGCACAGTATCAGCAGGCAAATTCATGGACTCTTTAACCACTGGCCAAGATTCCCAACCCGCCGGATAACTCGCCATAGACGCGGCCATAGAACTCGACGCGCTAAATGCAGCCAACAACAAAAACAGAGGTTTTGTCAATTTCGCTATCACATTGATTCCTTATGCAATACGTCCTGAGAGGAGTACACAAAATTGAAACTAAAAAGAGAAGATTTTTATGTATAGATATCATCGATTAGCATCAACTAATTCACGATTTTATTTATAAGCTCACATAGATATTTGAGCTATGTCTTAAAATCGCGCGCAAGATCGCTTAATCTTTAATTCTTTGTATTAAAGCGTTTTTACAGTTTTTGCCCAATGTGAACGGAATAGCCTAGTGCCACTTGTTTTCACTTCTGATAAGGCACAGGCTATCGGTGCGGACCATGGAAGAGTATTTATTAAAAATTAAGCAGTTGGAGAAAGAACTCCAACAATTGAAGCAGGAAAACACTCGGCTTCAGGAGAAACTGCATGTTGCCTTAGACGGCACAGGATTGTGCTTGTGGGAACAACATGTACCAACGGGCACACTCACTATTTTCAATATGGAATGGGGGAAAATGCTCGGGTATCAATCGCACGAGTTAACCGCCACCGTCGAGACTTGGAAAAGCAAGTTGCATCCTGATGATTACGATCTTGCAGTAGGCGCCTTTGAAGACCATTTGGCCGGAAAAACCGACTTATATCAGGTTGTTCATCGCATGGTTCATAAGGATGGCAGCGACAATTGGGTTTCTGATCGAGGCCGGGTGGTAGAATACGATGCCAACGGCGCTCCCCTACGAATGATGGGCACGCACATCGACATTACCCAAGAAAAACGCTACGAGCAGCAGCTCGCTAAGCTGGCAGACAGCGATCCGTTGACTGGATTGCTCAATCGCAGTGCGCTCGAAAAACAATTTTATGCCGAGACAAGCGTATCTAGTGAACAACGCTGGGCGCTTATTTTCATTGACGTGGACAACTTCAAAAGCGTCAATGATGAGTTGGGGCACAAAACCGGTGACGGTGTCCTGATTGCCGTTGCGCAATGTCTCAAACAAGTAACGCAGACAAACAGCCAAATTGGCCGCTTAGGCGGAGATGAATTTGTGATGTTGTGCCAATACGTTGAACGCATTGAGATAATGCACATCTGCGATCAGCTTCTTTCTCGCCTCTCTAACCCGTTTGAATTTGCGCCTAAGGTTTCTATTGGATTAAGTATTGGTGTTTGCCTCTTTCAAGGCGCGGGCCAGCCATTTGATGATATTTATGAAAAAGCCGATGCCGCCATGTATCGCGTGAAAAAAAGCGGTAAAAACAGCGTCGCCTTTGTCGACATCAATGATTGAGGTCATGTAATTTTCACAAACGCTTTATATGCTAGCGGCACCATTCCCGCAGAGTATCTTTTGTGAAGCCGCTAAAACGCTATCAATATGAACGTTATGCCGTGCTGTGCAGCCTTGCCTACCCGAGAGTATTCAAACAGACTCGCTACGGGTTTGATCCAAACGGACAACGCATTATCAAAAATCAGTTTGGTAAAACCATGATTCGAGTGTTGTGGAGTAAAGACTCGGATGAAGCGGTGGTGGTGATAAAAGGCTCTCACAGTCTCAGTGACTGGCTGCTTAACTTTGCATTATGGACGAGAAGTTGCCGTCATTTAGATCTACCTTACCGTATCCACGCCGGTTTTTACCATCTATTGCATCAAGAGAGCCAACCATCACGTAATGCCGATACGCTTGGTATGAGCGTGTTAGATAAGCTAGAACAAACCGTATTACCGCTGCTATTTGAAGGAAAACGCATCACCATTACTGGCCATTCCTCGGGAGGGGCGATTGGTTGTGTTTTTGCGGACTATCTAGAGCGCAAGTACCCCAAATCCATCAAACGTGTGGTCACTTTTGGTCAGCCTGCGATTGGCGACTGGCGTTTTCCACGCCATTACGTTTTGGCGCACAAAACCTACCGCATCTGCTGCGATCTCGATATCGTCACCTTTATGCCGCCCGTTCCGTTTCTTTACTGGCATGCTGGTAAAATGCTTTGGTTATACAACGGACGTATTTTTGAGAACACCCCGACTTACGAAAGACTAGGACGCTCGCTACTCAGTTGGGTCCTGAGGCCCTTTTCCTATCATCTGATGAGCAAGTACATTAGAAATAAAGATTTTTTTGATGAGCGTTAACAGCAAAAACAAAACAGGCCAACAAACTGGCCTGAGTCACAACTACAAAGAAGCGATCTCTTTTTCGAGTTGGTATTTTTGGTCGGTGACAATTTTCTCAAGTACAACCACGCGCTGAGTCAACTTTTCGACTTGCAAACGCAACTCGTCATGGTCACTGCTTGATGACTTGCGTGTGTCTGTCAGTTCGAGCGCTTTTACTTTTTCTCTGTGATTGAGCACAATTTTCAACATGCCACTGCCAAAAATAGCGGCGAAGATGATGAAGACAACCAAAACGTTTGTGAGCGATTCCATGCTTTACTTCCTAAATCATTTTATAAATAAGTCGTTAACAATTTATAACCAAATATTATCAAATACAAGCCGTTACTGACTATTCAGTTGGCAGTTTCGCTTTAAGCATGATTTAGAGACTGGCGAGAAGAAGTATTTGAGGCACGCCACAGAGACAGCGCAAAACCAATTTAAAAAAGAGATTTGGGAGTAAATGGAGGCGCGTCCCGGAGTCGAACCGAGGTCCACGGATTTGCAATCCGCTGCATAGCCACTCTGCCAACGCGCCTTTGAAGAAATGTGATGGTGCCCCGGGCCGGACTTGAACCGGCACAACTCGAAAGTCGAGGGATTTTAAATCCCTTGTGTCTACCGATTTCACCACCAGGGCAACGCATACTGCGATGGAAGACACCATCTGTTCTTACGAGCTTTGCCGTGAGAACGAGGCGTACTTTAACGGATTAAGTTTTCAGGTCAACAAGAAATTTACTTTAATTGATTCAACTGCTTAAAAAGCACCCCACCCGGTCTATTCGTCAAGCAATCTGTGCAAGAGTTAAACAGACTAACCTTGAAAAAGCATCCTTAACGTTTGTTGTCGGGATGACGTGGGCAGTCACGACAAAGCGGACGCCCTTGGCATTTGTAAACCAAGCAGCAACTGGTACGCACTAAGGTGAGTTGCTTTGTTTCAGCTTGATAGTTGAGCGAATCGGCCAATTTCTCCGGAACTCCACAGGCTCTGAGCCACAAACGCGCATGTTGGAGTAAATATTCGCCCGACAGTTCGGGATGGGTCTCACTGCGCCTCACTAAACATCCCAACAGACCATCGGCAAAAAGATGCTGGGTAAAACCGGGGCGAATGCGCGTCCACTCACTCATTTCTAGACGAAAAAAGTCAAACAGCCGCATGAGCTCTTGTCCTGCACGCTCAATGAGCTCCTCTTCACTGCCCTGCCACACCTCGGTGAAGGTAAATTGATAACCGCTGATGAAACTCGGCTGAACATGCTGCGCCATCGAAGAGAGTTTAGGTAAGCCGCGGCAGGTGTAAATGGCGGTCAAGGCAACAAAGATTGGCTGCCAACAAACTACCGCCCAAGAGCGTGTCAACCAGTAGGCAGCGCCAGCCTCAGGATGTGCTTGCTGCAAACTCTCGTAGACCTGGCGAATAGTGTCTGAGCTAGAGCGCTCGATACAGATAAGCGAAGCATCCCTATATCGCTCCGCCAGCGATTTTATCTCACCATGTAAATAGGGCGTGATCGCCTTCGAATGGTGAAAAAGCCGTGCAAAAAACGCAGGAGAACTCATCTTGCTGATCTTACCCTGAAGAATGTGTGGCAAGAGAATAGGGAACTCCACACGTTATTGCAAATCATTCTCGTTAATGGGAATTTGATAGCTCAGCGGCTTTGCAAGCTGCCCTACCCACCGAGAGCAGATTGCAATTGAAGCCAAATGTCAGGTTGTGATACTGAATGTTCTCAAGCTGTCGCGGGCACTCTGCTCTTCGCACGCCACTTGAGCAGCATTTGCATTCCCTTGCCGACTAAAACAATCAAAGTTGCGCCAAGCAAAACGGGGGTGAACAAAAACGACCAGCCTTGCCCAGACAACATAATGAGCAGCGGGTTTGCTCCTGCTGGCGGGTGTGTTGTTTTGCTCAGCAACATAGCGCTCACAGCGACACCTGTAGCTAACGCCAACGTTAATGGTGTGACCCCCACATATTGAGCAAACACAATACCGACAATCGCCGTGATCATATGACCAAAAATCACATTTTTTGCTTGCGCCAAGGGGCTATCCGGCACACCAAAAACCAACACCGCCGTTGCGCCAAACGGTGCCATCAACAAAGTCACATCACTCATCGCCGCATCAAAAAATGAGAGCAAACCTATCGCCACAAATGCGCCTAGCCCGGCGACAAGTGCCATCACAAAATTTTTCATTTCAATCTCCAAACAAAGTAGACCGATTTGTCTACAAAACTAAAATAGACAAATCGGTCTACTTTTGTCAATATGCTTTTCAAAGGAGAGATACATGAGCCAAAAAAGACAATTGCTTGTCGATACCGCACTGGCACTTTTCTACGCCAATGGGATCAATTCGATTGGTATCAATGAAGTGCTGACGGTTTCGGGCGTAGCGAAACGCACGCTTTATTCGCATTTCCCCAGCAAAGAAGCCCTAGTGCTCGCCGCTCTGCAGCAAAGACACCAGATCTTTGCCAGCTGGCTGGAGCAAAAAATAGCGGTTGCGAGTTCGGACAGCGATTTGATCGCACGCCTGTTTCACGCATTAGAAAACTGGTTTACCCACCAAGAGCCCCAACTCGGTACGTTCAGAGGATGCTTTTTTATCAATACATCGGCGGAATTCAGTGATTTAGACAGTGAGATCGCTCGCTTTTGTCTCCTGCATAAACAGCAGGTTCGCGCGATCATTTCGCATCACTTGCAAAGCAAAAATCCGCTCTTGCTGGATGCCATCTGTCTTTTAAAAGAGGGGGCGATTGTTACCGCTCATTTGAGTGGCAACAGTGAACAAGTGACAGAGCAGTGCATCCAGATCTTGGGTACTTTTGAAGTATGAGCGACTGAACGAGAACGGCCGCACACTTGTTCACAATGGACTTGGTTTGTGGCCTGCTTGTCACAGCAAGCCACATTTCCCAGACTATCGAAGCTTTAAGACACGCAACTCTCTAAAGTTACGTCATCACTACGCTCGCTAAAGCGGAGCCTTTTGTGACAATAACGCTCAAGTTCTTGATGGCTGTGACTGATCAAAATTAGCGCACAGCCTATCGATTGCGTGGTATGGATCAGCAATTCCATAGTCTCTCTTGCAATGTGCGGATCTAAACGCGTGGTCGGCTCGTCGGCGATCAACAAGGTCGGCTTTAATAGCAGCACACGCAAAATCGCAATGCGTTGTAGCTCGCCGCCCGATACTTGCTCCGAAGTACGCTGCAAAATGTCCGCAGCAATGTGCAACTGCTGCGCATAACGTTCAATCAGTTTTGGCTCAATGCCATGTAACTGGCACAAGTCCAATAACTGCCGATACAAGCTTAACTGTGGTGAAAAAGACTGCGGTGGATCTTGGTACAATTTCAGCCGCTTACCAAGCGGAAAGTCCTGATGATAAACAACCGAGCCCGAGAGTGGTTTCTTCAATCCAAGCAGCACATCAGCAAGGGTCGACTTACCACAACCACTTGGACCGGAAAAGCCAATCACCTCACCTTTACGCAACGAAAAATTTAGCTCGCGAATCAAAGTTCTCTCTTTAAAACCGACATTGAGGTGCTGCACGTCGAGTAAAAATTCATCCAAACAAGCCGTGGGCTTTTCCTCACCGATCTGGCTGGCTCGAATTAAAGATTGCGAATAGTGATCGCTGTGATCCGCTTGCCATTGATCGAACGTCTTTTCCTTGACGAGCCAATCACCATGTCGCAGCACATAAAGTTTTCCGCCGAGTGCTTCCGCAACCTGCAAATCGTGAGTGATGGTGATCAAGGCACCTTGTCTTTTTACTTTACGCAGCTCGGCGATAACTTGCTGTTTGCTTTTCTCATCCAATCCTTTTGTTGGCTCATCGGCAATGAGTAACCTGCCTCCCGCCGCTTGGGCGCAGAGCAGCGCACAGCGCTGAGCCATCCCTCCGGAGATTTCTAGCACGTGCTTTTGCTGCGCATCATCAAGCTGCATACCAGCAAACACACGCTCAGTTTGCGCCTTAGCTTCAGCGCGTTTCATTCCTCTCACCCAGCGATACACTTCGCTGACTTGCTGCTCTATTTTCATCAGCGGATTGAGTGACAAACGCGGCTCTTGTGGCAAAATCGCGATCTCTCTGCCCCACAACTGCTCGCGCTGCTGAGCGTTAAGCGTTGAGAGAGGAAGCTCGCCAAGATAAATCTCTCCCACAGCAGTAAAACTCGCTGGTAAATCACCTAGAATAGCTTTCACAAACAAACTTTTTCCGGAGCCCGTTTCACCAAGAATGGTGATGGATTGACCTTCTTGCAGAGCAAAAGAGAGCGGCTGAACCACCGTCTTTTCTCCCTGTTTTACCGCAAGCGCGTCAACTTTGAGAATGTTCATCGTAAACGCTCCTTCGTTTGAGCCAGAGAATAAAAGCTAAAAATCAGCAACATAAGAGTCAGAACGGGTTGGATAAGCACCCAAGGTGCGACCTGATAGTAGCGAAACAGTTCGACCATCATCATACCAAGCTCGGCTTGAGGCGGACGAAGACCGACATACAAGAAACCCAGTGCTGCGAGGGCCAAAATCGCATTGCCTGCACCAAAGCAAGCTAAGGTAAAGACATCCGCTTTTAAATAGGGCCAAATATGCACTCGAAAACGGTACAGACGACCAAAACCCAGTAGACGCGCATTTTCAAATTCATCGGCTTTGCTTAGCCTCTGAGTTTTGTTACGGATCACGCGGAAAAACTCCGCCCACATGGTCACCGCGATACCAAACAGTAAAAAAGCGTAAGACCCAGGCACAATTGCGCCAAGAAGTAGTACCAACACAAGTCCGGGCAAAGCCATCACCATGTTGACCAACACCGAGGCGATTTTATCAAACCAACCGCCAAACCAACCTGCTATCACCCCCGTAACTAGGCCAACGGTGACGGCTAAAGTGACACTCACCAAAGCGATCACCACTGAGTTGCAAATCGCGTCTGCTAAACGAGCGGCGTTGCTACGGCCAAAATGATCGGTGCCGAGTGGCTCTGACCAAGACGGAAATTGAAACACTTGGCTTAAATTTTGCGCAGCGACATCATGGTTGGATAACCACTTTATGTAGATGGAAAAACTCATCAAAAGAACTAAAGCTGCACCGCTAAACAGGTAGCGTAGATTGAGATTCGTCATACGACTTTCTCCTGTCGAATACGCGGGTCAAGCATATATTGAGCCAAATCCACCGCAGTGTTGATCGCAACAAACAAAAGCCCCATCACCAGCGCCGCTCCTTGAATAACCGGAATATCTCGCGCAAAGATGGCGTGTGACAACGCATGGCCGATGCCCGGCCAAGCAAACAGCGACTCAATCATCACAATCCCCTCAATTAAGCCCACCGCTTGCACACCAATAAAGGCAATCAATGGCAGGGCGATATTCAAGCGCGCGTGACGTTCGTACGCTCGTACCTCATCTAACCCTTTATAGCGTGCGAAGCGGTAGTAGGCCGAACGTAGTACCAAGTACGCTTCGTTTTTGATCATGCGATTAGAGAGTGCCGCCAGCGTCAATGCCAACGCCAAACTTGGTAAAACCACATGCTCTGGTCGACCAAATCCCAATACAGGCAGCCAACCCAGTTGCAATGCAAAGAGGATGATCAGCCCCAATCCAACCACAAATACGGGGGCAGAACGCAGCAGCACCGACAGTGACAACACCATTTTGTCCACTCGGCCCCCAGGATATCGACCACAGTAGACGCCGACCGGAAAGGCAATGAACAAGGAAAGTGCGAGAGCCGCCGTAGCGAGGATCAGACTATAGCCAAGGTGATTCCATAGCAGCTCATTGACGGCTTCTTCACTGACCAAGGAGCGGCCAAGATTTAAGTGCAGTAACTCCCACAGCCAAGCCACATATTGTTCAAACGCGCTGCGCCCTAGCCCCAACTCCGCAGAGACCACTTGCGCCGCTTCTTGGTTGACAAAATCGTAGCCGTAGCGGCTTGCCGCAATCCGATAGGCCATGTCACCGGGAAGCAGTTTCATCATCACAAAGGTGATGGTGCCCACTGCCCAAGCGACAAAGCCTGCTTGTAAAAGCCGTTTTAGCAGCAGGTCAATCATGGAACTGCAACTCCGACAGACGATAGTCAATCTCAAATGGGTCTAAGTGCAATCCCTGCAGTGACTGATTAAAAGCGACGTGCTGGCTACTGTAAGCGATGGGGATAACAGGCAGTTCTGTTGCTAATACACGAGCAACACGCTGACTCAATTCACGCTGATTTTCACCGGATTCGGTTGAGATCAGTTCGGTTAAATCTTGCTGAACTTGTGGTGAATACCAGTTCATGTGCCCCCAATCACTGCCTTTTTCATCGCTAAAGTCTTGATAGAGAAGTGGCAGCGGTGTGCCAGTCAGACCAAAGTTTCGTGCCACTAGCGCCATTTGCAAACTGTTGTCATGGTGACCTGCCGGAATCACACTGGAGTTATCAATACTGACGTGCAAACGGATACCGATTTCAGCCAATTGGCTTTGTAACGCGGTCGCGATCAGGGGTAGTTCTGGTCTGTCGGCGTAAGTGGTCAGGTTAAGCGCGAACTCTTGCCCTTGACGCTCAAGCCAGCCTTGTGCATTTTTCTCCCACCCCAGCTCTTCGAGCAGTGCTTTCGCTTGCGCCACATCACGTTTCTCGGTGGGTTCCTCTATATGCCACGCTTGTTGCGCCTGACTAAACAGTTGGTAAGCTTCACTGCCTGGCGCGTATAGAATGCTTTGGGCAATGCCTGTGCGATCCACGGCCAAGCTGATCGCTTGTCTGACTTTTGTCTCAGACAACAATGGGTGCTGGTTATTCAGCTTCAACATGATCGTCCGTGGCAAATTGACACTTTGTACCTTTACATTCTTAGCGCTTTGCAAGTTTTGCTTGCTGATAGCATCAATCGAATAGGCGATGTCAGACTGGCCACTTTGCAGCTCAAGCACACGGCTTTCAGAGCGGTGGCCTGCCACATAGTCTAACTGCGCAATCTTCGCCGATTTGCCCCAAAACGATTCAAAGCGCTTGGCACTTAACTTGTGCGGCACCACTAAATTGTCCAACTGGTAAGGCCCAGTCGCATTCAATTTGACAATACGGCCTTCAGAGTCGAATGAGTCGGCAGAGAGAATACCTAAACTGAAATGCGCTAAGGTGTTCAGCAGCGGGAAATAAGGTGAGGTGAGTTCAATCACCAGTTGCTGACCGTTGGCTTCAATTTGGGCCACCGGAACTTTGGCAAACACGCCCGGTTTTTTCAGCGCACGTTGAAGTGACGCAGACACATCTTTGGCCGTCAGAGGCTGCCCATCATGGAACTTGACCCCTTCTCTAATCAAAAAATCCCATCGTGTACCTTGCTCATTGCGACGCCAAGATTGCGCCAGTAACGGCGCAATCTCTCCGTTGCTTTCGAGTTGAGTTAACGATTGTGTGATGCCTAAGCGGCTGAAAATATATCCATTTTTAGACATATCCATGCCGTGAAACTCAAACGGACCTGAAATGGTTAAACGATTATTCTCCGGGCTAGAACTGGAGATACTCCAAGCTAAATAGGTTATGGCAACCACTGCCAGTAGAGCGACGATTTTTTTCATTTCTTTTCTATGGTGATTTAAAATATAAAAATATGTTATAACATAACAAAAGAAAGCAAAACAAATGAAAATAATTTTTATTTATCAGAGAGAATTGAGCGAACAAGAGAAGACATTGGTAAAGAAGAACACTTGCCCACCGATGGCAGGCAAGTTTTGTCGGGCACTAAAGCACAGTGACCAAATGCTCTTGAGCTGTTGCTAGCTCAGGCGTATCTATCTCTAGCCAGTGACCGACTCTTTTCCATGAATCCAGTGGCTGACCATTGAGCTGCACTGCTTGCACTTCTTTACTATCCAGCGCCCACAGAATGCGCATCGATCTTTTTTCGGGTGCGCCAGTGTAATCGCCTTGCGTGCGAATGTGCAGTTGCACTTGTTTAGGTTGTACTTTGACCGACAGCTCTGTACGACGAATCTCGCCCGTTAGGTACGCTTGACTTACGCCATCGTCTTCAAACAGGGTAAAGCTTGCGTCTTGCTGGCCAAAAATTTTCACCCCTAACTGAGTCGGTACTTGGCTGGAAACTCCGTGCTCTTTGGGCGCAAAAGGAATAATCGCCCCTTCTGCCGCCAACAACGGCAAACGGTATTGCCCTTGCTGATAGAGCGCAAAAGATTTGCTTTCACCAGACGACAACCCCAAATCCTCACCAGTGCGATAATCAAACCAGTGCGCTTTGGGCAAATAGAGCGCAGTCTCTTTTGCGCCAAGCTTCGCAACCGCGCTACTCAATAGTGACTCGCCCACCATTTTTTCTGCCGTGGCGTTAGCGGAGTTTTCATCGTTCGGGAACTGATACGCCGCACTGGAAAAGACCGCTTCTCCGTATTGATGCGCACGATGCGCCAGTGAATAGAGGTATGGGATCAACTCATAACGCAGTTCAATGTTGTCGCGGTTACTGGCGAGATCGCCCACTCTGTCCGGAGCCGTTTCCTTACAATTACACAAGTTTTCGGTGTGAGGACGAACAGGCACGTCGAACATTGAGCTATAAGCAAACCATTGGGTATAGGTTTCATTCAATACGCGCGGGATCTCATCCGGTGCGACACCTAGGCCGCCGCGGTGAAAACCGCCGATATCCGAACCGTAATAATCCATTCCTGAGAGCATCATATTGGTCTGTTGACCTGCGTGCACGGCAAGGCTGGTTAGGTTAGAGCCAATGTCCGCTGACCACATTACTGCGCCGAACTTCTGCATCCCAGGCGCACCGGAGCGTGACATCATAAAAGGTCGTTGGGTATTGTGGCCCTGCTGATAGCCAAGGTAGATGCTTTTTAGCCAGTCGTAGTTATAGAGGTTGTGAATGTCGTCGTGTGATTTGTCTTGATAGTACACCCCCTTGCTGTTGTACATCTCCGGCTCACCAAGATCGGTCCAGTGGCCGATTATGCCCATGTCGATTAGAGGTTGTCTCTTCCATTCGTGCCAAAATTGCCCCGCCTCTGGATTGCTCCAGTCGATCATGCCGCCTTTGCCCCACCAGTGACCGCCCCCTGTTGGATTGGTATTGATCGCTTTGCCCGTAGCCGGATCCTTCGCCAAAAAGCTTCTGGCTTCCATCTGCTGATGCTCTTCTCGGCCCGAGCTCACGTAGCTCTCTTCAATCAGCATCATGCCCACGCCCTGCTGTTTCAGTTCAGCAATTTTTTGTTTTGGCTGCGGGAAGTTTTCCTCATCCCAACGCAGTGTGCCCATATGGCTGTTCTCATCATGGCTTTGCACATTACCAAACCATTGCAAATCCATCACCACGCCATCAATGGGAAACTGGTTGGTATGGAGCGTCGCGATCTTGTCATCCATCTCCTGCCAGTTATCAAAACCGTATTCAGAGAGCCATAAACCAAACATTTTCCGCGGCGGTACCAACGGCTTACCAACCAGTAACATGTATTGCTCACGCAGCGTTTTTTGCTCATCCGCCACCATCAACAGCAAGTCACGCTCACCTTTAACTGGTTTGATGGTCACTGTCTCTTGGGAGAAATCCCAACGTGTGTTGTAAATATTGTTGAGATACAAAGCAAAGTCGCTCTGCTTACTGCTCGCGGCGTACAAAATCGGGAACTGAGTATTGCCCGTTGCTCCACCGTTAAAACCGCTCATTTGATTACCAGACTGACGCACACGCCCATTCCAGCGCCCATCAATCACTCCGGGCTGCTGAAACTCTTGTCCTAATCCTTGATAGCCATAATCATTGACTGTGCGCAGAGAAATTTGGTTATCGCCATTCGGGCAGAGTTCATTAACCGCGTCGCCATTGCTTTTACTGACTTTCACACACAACGTCCTGCCGTCCACCTCAGCTTTCAGTTTCGCTGTTGTCACGCCATCTTCACTGACATGAAATGTGGACGGCTGCATTAGCGCCTTGAAATCGGCCAGCTCGTTGGTTTGTACTTGTGTTTGGCCAAAACGAATTCTCAGCACATCATCGGCCAACACAGAAATATGAACCGATTCTGCTGCAACCAACGCCTTGTCTTGTAGGGATGGATAGACGATCGCCACCTGCTCCGTCGTAAGATATTGATTTAACGCGTGCTTAAACTCCCCCTCAGAATAAAATGTTTGATTAAACAGGGGACGTAAATGACGAGTGAGTTTTAGCTCTGGGTACGCTTTATTGAGGCGAAATACATCGGCAGCAGAGAGTTGATAACTTGGCATGCCTTGCAAGTAAAAGTCGCGACTTTGCTGGCTGGTATCCGCGCACGCCGCCAACAGGCACAGACTGATCAGCTTGATCGGCATTAATCTTGTTTTCACGATAAATATCCATTGAGATGTTATTTTATCGCTAGTATATAAAGCCGCGTCTCGAAGCAGAAATAGCTTCAACCGTACATGATATAGAAAACATCTATATCAAAACGCTCATTCACGGTAAGAATGCCGCAGCTTCTTACCCGGGAAAAGAAAGAGACAACAAAAAGTGTGATGACGATAATAATCTTGGTGAAACAAGAAGATGTATAGGTAAGAGGAAATAAATTTAGTTAAGAAGAGAAGAAACTTAAGAGAGAATGGAGGCGCGTCCCGGAGTCGAACCGAGGTCCACGGATTTGCAATCCGCTGCATAGCCACTCTGCCAACGCGCCTTTGATATTGAATTCAACGCATTAGGATTGCCCTAACCCGCTTGGTGGTTACTTTACGGATTGAGCAGAGAGAGTCAAACAAAATCAGCAACAATCCGTTTGTTTGCTGTAATTTACGCCAAAGCGATGCTCTTTTGCCCTCATTGCGCTTTTATCCACCGCTTGATTTTTTGGCTCATTTGAACCATTATTATCAGACCATATGAACCAAAAAAGGAAATGGTATGAGTGCAAGCGCTTTTCAAACTTTTAAACCCCAAGCCAACTACCAAGGCGGTTTTTGGTTTGACATCGGTATTGAAAGCAGTGAAATGGCGAAAAATGAGTCAGTACATCAAGGTTTTACCCCGGATATTTATCGCAATATTGTGCAAAGAGCCCAGCTGTCTCAAAGTGAGTTTCATGCTATTACCCATATTCCACTCAGCACCATCAAACGCAGACTGGCCAAGCAAGAGCGATTTAGCACCCAAGAGAGTGACGTTATGTACCGTTTGGCAATGCTGGTCAAACTGGCAAGCGATCTGTTCGAGAGTGAAGAACGTGCCCTTGAATGGATGCGTGAGTCTGTTTACGGCTTAGGCGGCAAACGCCCTCTGGATATGGTGGCAACAACGGTGGATTTTGAGCAAGTAAAGGATCTTATCGGGCGAGTGCAACATGGTGTTTTTACCTGATGAAACTCTATCGTTTAACGCAAAAACGTTTTGCAGACAGCCCGTTTGACCCCATTGGAGCCAAGTTATTTGGCGGACGCTGGAACTCAAAAGGAACCGAAGCCCTCTATTTTGCCGAATCGGAATCGCTGTGCTGCTTAGAAGTCTTTGTTCACCTAAATCAGAGCCCCGACATCCGCCATCAGTATGATCTCTATCGCATCGAACTGCCCGATGAACTAATTGCCACCCTTGCGACAGAAGACTTGCCAAGCAACTGGCGCGCCATTCCCCCATCTGAATCCACGCAGATTATTGGCGACCAGTTTCTCCGTGTTGCCGAGCCGCAATTTGCTGCGCTGCAAGTTCCTTCGGCCATTTCTCCGCGCGATAAAAATTATGTGATTAACCCCAACCATCCATCTATGCATGATATATTTTCACAGGCAGAGAAATTAGAGTTTTCCTTCGATGAGCGAATATTTAAATAGCGTTGAATCGAATAGAAAATCAATGGAGCAACTATGCACACGGCAGCGATGAATCTATCCAAATCGACAAAGAGTCTGATGGCTACGTTAAAGCGGGTCGCTATTATCTCAGCATTAGCGGCCGTGAAGCCTTTGACGTTCATGTGAGTGCCAGCACTCGTTGAGGGCATAATTCCGCGAGTTGTTGTTTAACAAGCAAAAAATTAGCCAATCACAATGAGGTGATTGGCTGTATATACTTGTGAACAATATCGGTTCACTAACAACGTCAGTTGGCTAGGTGACCCTCGGCTTAAAAGGGTCATTCTATTTAATGCAGTTAGTGTGCCAACTTTGAAATACTCGCTTACCCAATGTTTATGAACATTTTTTATGCAAATGCAGACAAACTAAGCTCATATATTCAGCACTAGAGTGTTAATGACATTGCAAATTGCAAAAAATAATTTCCATTTTGCACTTTTAGACCAATTTATATGCAATCACATAAAAATTTTCCAACCCAGGATAGATTTCTGCGATCACCTCTTTTAATACAGGCAGTGTCATATTTTCTTGGCTAGCATGGTGTTCATTCAGTTCAGACAGCGAAATCGGCTCGACCGAAAGAATCTCAATACGACAAAACAGTCTATCATCCTCAAAAGTTGCCACGCCAACTTGGCTACCGGGAACGTAATGACTCTCCGCTTCGTCTCTAATCGTGATGGTCTTCTTCCCTGATAAGATGTCGCTTTCAAAGCGTTCAAAGAACGTAATTTTATTGGGTGTGTTCATGGGTTACCTCCAAGTGGCATTGTACTCTAATTATGAACCTACTTATGCAAAGTAAACCGATTGGCTTATCCATTGGTACTTGCTATCTTTAGGCAAATCACATAGGCGTGCGCCATCAACCCGGCAGAGTATCAAGATGAATTTTTGCATAAATTCAGCGTGTATTGCCCTCATGCTCCTGAGCTTTCAACCACTGGCTTCTCCCGAGCGAGGATGGACATTCGATTCTGCCGACAATGGTATTACCATCCATTTCCGAGAACAAACTGATGGCTTGGTTGAGGTAAAAGCGCAGATGTTCACCCCAACGACATATGGTGGCTTTCTTCGGCTACTGCAAAATACCGCTAAAGTCCCAGAGTGGGTGGATAACGTAAGCGACAGCGTGGTGGTCAAGCAGATAAGCCCAAGCGAGAATATTGTCTATACGCAGTTCTCCGCACCTTGGCCAGCTAAAGATCGGGATATGCTCACTTACTCAAAGTTTCGTATTGATGCCGAAGGGTTTCGATTAGAAATTAGCGATGCGCCGCAAGCCATCTTGCCACCACAAGCTGACTATATTCGTATCACGTCCGTTCACGCAATTTGGCAACTGAAAAAATTAACCGATGGCAATACGCATATTGAATACACGGTTTTTGCTGATCCTGGCGGCGCACTCCCCAATTGGCTGATCAATAAACTCGCCAAAGAGAGCGCACGCACCACTTTCGAGAATCTCAGAGATCAGCTAGCGCACGTTCAAACAGACGAACACCCCGAGATTAATGAGTGATGTTAAGTTGATTACCATAAGCGCTCATACGGCAAATAGATCAGGTTTGTTATCGCCAGCGCTAAAATCACGCCAAAGGTCAACATCATTCCTCTGACGCGCCAAGGTAGCGTGTCAGATAGAATCGCTCGGGCATGGACAATCCGCCCGATCACAAACAAAGCGCCAAGCGCATGAATCCATACCAACTGCGCGCCATTATACTCAGCCAATGCCATCAAAATTAGCGTGATTGGAATGTATTCCACCGCGTTGCTTTGGGCACTCCGTGCAATAATGAGTGCTGGGTGGCCCCCATCGGCATATTTGATCTGTCCCGCTTTGCGCTGAGCAATCACTTTGGTCGATAACCAAATCATGATGAGTGACAAAATCGCGGCGTAAAGTGCAGTTACCATGCAATATTTCCTTATGTGGTTTAGCACTTCCACCGATTGAAAGCGCCAAACCATTCTTAAGCAGATTCGGCATAAAAATCAACATCGATTCGATAACGGTTTAACGTTACGCACCACTTAACGCCTAACTAAACAGGCTATGAACAAAAGCTTCAATATCGCTGCGCCGAGTGTTGGGATTGAGAAAAACGGCCTTCTCACCGGGCAGAAATAGACAATGACCCTCTTCATCGTAATCGGTTCTCGCCATCGATGTGATCCAGTTGGTTTTCAGTTCACGCGTTTGGCGTGAGAGAAAGTGATTGCGATGGAAGGTTGCGCTGGAAACAATGTTTTCCATGTAAGCCTTTCGCTTGATCAGCCGACGTTCGCGATAAAACTGTGTTTGAGCACTCTCTTTTACCTGTGGATTGTAAAGACGAAACGTGACGCACGGCCCTTGGTTCACCCCCGAAACGACATAACAATTAGGCCATTGTGACAACAAACAGCGCATATAATTGGCATTTTGTAGTCCATGTGCCACCAGTGTTTGGTAACCTTCAAACCCCATACTTGCTAAGGCGGAATAGGCGGAAAATACGCCCACCGCACTACGCGAGCACTCGATGGTAGCCTGTAGATGAGTGTTATCTCGCTGATGAGGCTCAAAATAAGAGAAGTAGTTGGGATCTTGTTTCAAAAACTCCATATCTTGGCGTTTTTTAACCAACAATAAGCTCGACGTGTAAGGCACATAGCCCCATTTTTGAAAATCAATGCTGATCGAATCAGCAAATCTCAATCCGTTAAGCAATGACGCATGACCTTCGATGCCATCCAATGTCGCTGGATTAATGCCGAGCGGGTTTTCTGCAAAATCGTAATCACGGAAAAAGAGCAGGCTCCAACCCACTGCCGCGTCGACATGAATATGAGGTCGATAAGACAACGCATATTGACGACAGATCCGCTCACGAGTCAAATAAACTTCTGCCACATCATCAATGGCAAACGTATCTGTTGTACCAAAGGTGAGTAAAATCGTCGGGACTGCCTTGCCTTCCTGTAAACATTTGTCCAATTGCTTGGCCAAATGCTGGACATCGATTTGGTTATTTTCCCGCAAACGCACTCGAATCAATTGCTCTTCAATGTTAACGCCAAGCAAGGATAGATTGGTCATATTTGAGTAGTGTCCCGCTTGGGAGTTGATAAAAGCAAATTGCTTGTCACGAAATCCACGCATGACTGAGTCCGGGAAGCATTTACGCAGTCCAAGTAAATAACCATAAAGATTGCAAAACGTTCCGCCTTGAGTAAACAAACCGGTAGCTTCTGCCGTATCGTAACCGACCAAATTGGCCATTTGCCGGACGACCACTTTTTCCAGTTCGGTCGCGTTACCAGCGTACTCACTGTAAACCAAGTTAGGGTTCGCAATCGTTGCCAACATCGCTCCGTGAATCGCGGGATCACAAGGAGTGGAAATGACGTTTTCCACTGAAGCAGGATCATCCCAATTTTTGGTCGTTGCCGCCGCGTAAAGTGCTAGCGGATCAAAACGAACCAAGGGGTTCACCTGCTGAGGAATCACACTCTCACTACTGAGTCGGTGGCGTAAAGCCAAGTTGTAAGGCGTGAGCAAGTTCTTTTTACTGTTAACCAACTCTTTGATTTCTTTAATTTTATACAATGGCCAAAGGTTGGGATCGCGGGCAAAAAACTGCCTTAATACACTTTGGTGCCGTTCTGCAAAACGGGCAGACAGACGATTATGTTTTTCGTCCAGCCAAGAATGGGACATGACTTTATGCATCGCTTTTTCCTCACTTTGAAAGCGTTAACCGGGCCAAACGGCCCGTTCCTTTATTGCAGCTTAAAGTTTGAAACCAGCTTATCGAGTTCATGGTTGGAGTCGGCTAACAGCTCTGTGGCATTGACCGTCTGGCGCCCACTGGCGACCAAAGTATCGACGATGTCGCGGATCGCCAGCATATTGCGGCTTAACTCGGCTGCGACCGTGCTTTGTTCTTCCGTCGCCGAGGCAATTTGCGTGCTGACATCGTCGATTTCTTTGACCGAATTGCTCATCACATTCAAGCTATTTGAGACTTCTGAGGTTTTATCAGCCGTGGACTGACACTGTTCTTTGGTCTTTTCCATCGAATCCACAACACTACTTGTGCCATCAAGCAGTTTCGCCAACATATCTGAAATTTCCGTGGTACTGTTTTGTGTCCTTGCCGCAAGAGCGCGCACTTCATCCGCCACCACCGCAAACCCACGACCTTGTTCCCCAGCACGAGCCGCTTCAATCGCCGCATTCAGTGCTAGCAAATTGGTTTGCTCGGATATTTCGCCGATCACGTTCAACACATCACTAATCTTGTTGGCGTCTTTATTCATGCTGACAATGTGTCTAGACATGTCTTCCACATCGCTGACCAAAGCACTCACCGTCTGCACCGCGTTGTTGACAATCACCAGAGACTGCTCCGCCTCTTTGCTCGCACCATCGGTGATGCGGTTAGACTGAATGACGTTTTCCGCCACCGAACGGGCACTTTCACTCATCTCGGTAATCGCCGTTACCACTTGGTCCGTTTCCGCTGAGTGGGTGAGCAAAATTTTCTCGTTATCTTTCGCCGTTTGGTTCAACTGAATAATGCTGGAAGAAATCGTCTGACTTGCCGCTGAGACTTGCAGCATCATTGACTGCAAACTTTGTACAAAACGGTTGAAGCCTTCACCAATCTGGGCGAGATCATCGCTTCCCTCAACCGCAAGCCGGGCGGTTAAATCTCCAGAACCTTTTGACAAGTCAAGCACCGCTTTTTTAAGTTTCAACAATGGCTTATACGCTTGCTCTAAGGTAAAGATAATCACTATTGCGCTAACTAACAGTAGAATGATTCCAGTCACGAGCGCTTCGCTCTGCGCTTCTCTTACCCCCGCTAACGCGGTGTCTTGATCGACAAACACCATCAGCGTCCAGTATTTATCCGTCGTCAAATTGACTCGTTGAAAGTAACCATCAAACTCGATTCCAAGATAGGGAAACTGCAGGTGCCCACGACTTTGTGAATAAAATGCGCGCTCCATTTCCGCAAAAGCTGGGCTTACTTGTGAAGGTGTTCTGCCTATATCAGTCGGATCGTCACTGGCAAAGAAGACGGCATTTTGATCGGTCAGCGTGGCAGCACCGCCCGCAAAACGCATGTTGCTTACCATGGCGATAATGTCAGCCAGTGGAATATCACCAAGCAAAACGCCTTGGAAAACCCCTTTGTCATACAAAGGCATCACCGCGCTGATCACTTTTTCGCCCGTGACTTTATCGGTATAGATTTCCGTCAATCGTACTTGGTTGCCGCTTTTCGCCAGTGAGTACCAGTCGCGACTAACAAAGTCTTGCTGTCCTGTCGTTACACCATTTCCCTGAGGTAATGACATGTATGAGCGGCCATCATCATAAGCGATGACGACATTGGAAATGCCAACACTCTCTGCAAGTAGCCGAGCTTGATTGACATTTTGCTCATCACTCAAACTTTTCTTGAAGTGCTTTGCGCCCATTTCTATCGCGCGTAGTTTAGTTTTGACCGCCTGTTGCAGTTCGTCCACGTGGTAATTGAGCTTGTTTTGTGTTTCGCTAACAAGCGAAGAAACCATTTTTTCTTTAAGAGAAAAGATATTGAGTGTACCGAGCACAGCCAAAGAGACCGCAACCAGTAGCGCAACACTCACATAAATTCGAGATTTAAAGCCTAAATTCATAGCGCCCCCCTGCTGAGTAGTCAGCAAAGAAAAAGTGAAATTCGGGCGTGATCGGTTTAAAAAAGAACGCATCATACGACGCAAATTATGCCAAAAACACACCCAGCCAACGCTATAAAGATAGTTATAGATAATGACAATATGAAAATTATTTTATAAAAATTTAATGCATATTTTTGTCTTCTCAGCTCTAAGACAAGTCTATCCCTTGCCAAAGCGCTCCCAAGCCACTGACAAAACAGAGCAAGAGTGCGACATAGCGGATCTTTTCTTTTGCCAATGAGTGAGTACTCCATAGAGCAAGTCGATAGCCAAGCCATGCTGCGGGTATTAGCGGTAAGGTAATCTTCAAGTGATAAAGAGTAAAAAATCCCGCAGGGATCTGAATCATGAGCGAGATAAGCGAGCTAAACACGAAGAAAGCGGACAAATTACCACGTAGTTGGTTGGCCTCTTGATGTTGAAGGAGCAAAGCCATTGGCGGCCCTCCGATGCCAGAACTGGTACCAAACAACCCTGAAAAGAATCCAGCAACGCTCATTCGCAGCGGTGTTGGCTCTACTCGATAGGGCAGTAAGCTCACCGCGACTGCAAACAACACTAATAAGCCAATCCACAAAGCAAGTACATCGGTGGAAACCAAAACCAATAGAAAACCGCCAGCAATCGACCCGGGAACACGACCAATTAGCGCCATTTTCAGCCCGCCAATTTCAACACTGCTTTTGTGTTTTAGCGCATTGAGGATGGAAATAAACAGCGCAACTAAACAGATTGGGGCAGGAACGTATTCGGGAGCAATAATGATAAGCAGCGGCGCAGAAACAATAGCAAGACCAAAGCCAATTGCGGTCTGCACAAATGATCCGACGAAGATCAACAATACCGCCAACAACATCACTTGATCCGGCATAACGATTCCTGTTTGAAATGAGATTTTTTATCGCTTGTAATGTACACACATCCTCGGCTGAGCTCAAGAGAGGCATATCCCTGGGCACTTTGTATTACAAGAGCAAACTGACCTAACGAGGATTTGCCACGTATTCTATCGCTTAGGTATATACTTAGCGCAAGTGAGTCATTAGAAGGGATTCGTTATGCAGAAAAGGAATGGTCAATCGCTTTGGCGCTTTGCGTTTTTTCTCGCCGTTCTATGGCCATTTTTTAGCTCTGCAAATAACGAGACCATAACACGTTCTCTTAAGATATGCGGCGATGGCGTTGACTGGCCACCTTACACTTACCTTATGGGTGGCAAGGCGGCAGGGTATGACGCAGACATGGTTGAAGCACTTTTTGTCCCACTGGGCATCAAATACAAAATTGAACTGACCTCATGGACTCGCTGCCTCAAAGCGACCAAAGAAGGCACCGTTGACATCGCTTTAAGCGCTTCGTACAACGCCATTCGAGCCCGATATTATCACTACACACACGCTTATTATGCTATTACTCCCATGTATATTTTCGCCCCGCAAAACCACGCCAAAGAACCGGAGATTATCCAAGCTAAAGACATCGACAAATTTCAGACCTGTGGCATCTATGGGTATAGCTATTCCACTTTCGGCATTGATACCGGTCTCATTAAGCAGGTCGATGTATCACTGTATAAAGCATTACAAGCGCTACAACAAAAAGATTGTGACTTGGTGCTGATCTGGAAAGAAGTTTTGGCGGGCTTTAAAACTGTCTGGGGTATAGATTATCTCAACGATCGCTTTCAAACGCGCGAAGTACCCGGAGTAACGCCTACCCCTATGCACTTTTTGGTTTCTAAGAAGCTTTCCGATGGAGAGATGATCAGAGACTTAATCAATAGACGACTGCATGAGCTTGAGACGCACGGAAAACTTGAACAACTGCGCCAAAAGCATCGTTTCTAGTTTTTCCTAACGCTGAACAACGCCACACCTCCCAAAATAATGGCACGCACTTCCATTGCTTACCAGTGCATAACACTGCCCTATAAGATATAAGTCAAAACATATGACTAGATAAATTTATCCTCATAAAATTTGCCCCAGATCATTCAAACCTCAAGTCGCTCTCGTGCTACAGAGCACTTTTCTGTACATTTCCCAACATAAACTGCAACACTTCCTTTCAATTTTTCATTATTTCGTGGAGATTTCTATGTTGGAACTCTTAATAGGTACTATGGTGACCATCGCCGTCGGTTACTTTATCGTAAAAGGTTACCGAGCATCTGGCGTCCTTTTGACAGCCGGTATTTTGCTACTGATCCTCACTGGCATTTTGGGCCACAAAGTACTCCCCGGCAAAATCGCCTCAACGGGGAACATGCTGACCGACGCTCTGGAATACGTTAAGTTCATGCTGCAAAATCGCGGTGGCGGCTTGGGCATGCAAATCATGCTGCTGTGTGGGTTCGCGTCTTACATGACGCATATTGGCGCAAACAACGTCGTGGTGAAACAGTTTTCCAAACCACTTTCTGTGATCAAATCCCCTTACGTTCTTTTGGTTGCCGCCTATATTGTCGCGTGTTTGATGTCACTCGCGGTAAGTTCCGCAACGGGTCTGGGTGTGTTACTGATGGCGACCCTTTTCCCGATGATGACCGCGATGGGTATTTCTCGCCCTGCCGCGGCCGCCGTTTGTGCCTCGCCTGCCGCTATCATTCTTTCTCCAACCTCAGGCGACGTGGTGATCGCAGCGGAAAAATCGGGATTGGCACTGGACGTCTTTGCCGTCCAAACGGTTCTGCCAGTCTCAATCTGCGCCATCATTGTCATGGCTATCGCCACTTTCTTCTGGAACAAATATCTGGACAAGAAAGACAACACGCCAATGGAAAAAATTGATGTGTCAGATATTCAAGCTGACGCGCCTGCGTTTTATGCACTGCTGCCTTTCTTGCCGATCATTGGTGTATTCCTGTTTAACGGTCGCACCATTGAAGGACTCGAGCTTGACATCTATACCATCGTGGTGCTGTCGATTTTCATCGGTGCTTTGGTCCATTACGTGGTCAACAAGTTTGATGGCAAAAAGGCGCTAGAAGATATGGACGCGTGTTACGACGGCATGGCTGACGCATTTAAAGGTGTGGTGATGCTTTTGGTCGCCGCTGGGGTGTTCGCCCAAGGTTTGATGTCCATCGGTGCGATTGACAATCTGCTCCATCTCGCTGAAACCGCAGGCGCAGGTGGCATTGCACTGATGTTCATCCTCACCGCATTGACCGTCGCCGCCGCCGTTGCCACAGGCTCTGGCAATGCCCCTTTCTATGCATTCGTAGAATTAGCACCATCATTAGCGGCGAAAATGGGCATCAATCCAGCATTCTTGATCATCCCAATGCTTCAAGCCTCTAACTTGGGACGTACCATTTCACCAGTGTCTGGTGTCGTTGTTGCCACTTCTGGCATGGCGCACCTCAGCCCATTTGAAGTAGTAAAACGCACCTCTGTGCCCGTCTTAGCTGGCCTTATCACCGTGATTATCGGAACCATGGTGCTCGTGCCAATGAGTGCTTAGTACTCAGTGCTCAGTGCAAAAGACCAAGAAAAACGCCAGCTTGAATGCTGGCGTTCTTTTATCTAACTAATTACCCAGTTAAACCACTGATGGTCTTCCTGGCGCTTTAGTTCTTTTCTGACGATAACTGAACCACAGATAAGTAGTAACAATAGAGAAGAACAGATAGGAGAGCGAAAAAATAAATGGCGAGCTGATGATGTCTTGCGATATACCCCAGCTTACCCCAGCAACCGTCACAACAATTTTCGACAGCATGCCACACAAAAGCAAAAAGACCGCCAAATGCGGGAAGCGCGAGCTTCTAAAGGAGAACCAGTAGCAACTACCCACCGCTAAAGACGCAATGTACAGACCCAATAAGAAAGAGTGAATGTGATCAGCTGAAGCGTAACCGGCAGTCAAAGAAAACAACAAAATTAGGAAAATCTTCATAAACACCTCGCTATAAACAGCTTGAAAAGCATCCTTTCATATTTGAAATCTCAGTTTTCCTTATATTTTGCCAAAGCAAACTGAGAGATCAAGAGGGGAATTCTGAGCAAAGTGTGTACAAAAGTTACTTGCAGCGTTTGATTTTACAAGCAGTTAACAAGATGATTTTGCAAAATCCTTTCCCTCTCTTGCTCGGCATAAAAGTCGCGATTTTTGCAAAGTTTTGTTACTTATATTTAACATTGGAAATTATTTTTCTTTTTTCTCTACATGTGAAGTAAGTTCCATATTAATTGAAATAGAGCACTCACGCCTTGCAGTAAAGGCCCCTTCTCTCATGCGCTTACCGATCGAAAACATTTTTTCATCATTAACACAAACCTTGTAACAACATTTTTTAACTTATAAAAATAATTTTATCTGTCAGCCTGAAAAGGGATTCCAATCACATTTGGATTGGTTATAATCCGCGCTCTTTGCGCGATGAGTTGAAAAACGCAAACTTATTTTTAACTTAAGCACCCTTTCATTTGTCCCCTCTTAGCGTTAGCTCGGAGGCAACACAGAGAACAAACATGAGCAAGATGGATAAAGCTAAGCGTATTCTGCTAGCGGGATTCTGTATCAACCTTTGTCTCGGCATCCTCTATGCCTGGAGCGTCTTCAACAAAGCCCTAGTGACCGATTTTGGTTGGAGCGCAGCAGACGCGTCTTCACCTTATGCCATTGCAACCATCACCTTCTCTGTTTGTCTTTTGGTTGCTGGCATTCTGCAAGATCGCATGGGCCCACGTAAGATACTGATTTTAGGTACGACTTTGACCGGCCTTGGCATGATTGCCTCCGGTTTTGCCTCTTCCGTTTTGATGCTCAACATCACCTTTGGCATCATTACTGGTGCGGGTATCGGTTTTGGCTATGCGTGCCTATCTCCATCGGCGATGAAATGGTTCCATGCATCGAAGAAAGGTCTGGTGAATGGCCTTATCGCGGCCGGTTTCGGTCTGGCGGCGATTTATCTAGCGCCACTGACTTCTTACCTGATTGGCCAGCTCGGTATTCACACCAGCTTTATGATTTTGGGTGCTGGCGTCTTGGCTATCGCGGTACCGCTTGCCTGTACCATCAACAACCCACCAAGCGGTTATGTGCCTGAAGAACCCAAAGTAAAGCAAGGCCAAGCGCCAAAAACAGTGAAAACAGCGGCCAATATCAGTTGGAAAGGTATGCTTAAAACGCCACAGTTTTACGCTCTTTGGATCATGTATGCATTTGCGGCGTCTGTCGGTTTGATGATCATCGGTAACATCACCAATATCGCCAGCGTGCAAGCAAATCTGCCTAATGCCGTTTACCTTGCTTCGATTCTGGCGATTTTCAACTCAGGTGGTCGAGTGGCTGCGGGGATCTTATCCGACAAAATTGGTGGTGTTCGCACCTTATTACTGGCGTTTGTGCTTCAAGGCATCAATATGGTGCTCTTCGCTACGTTCGACTCAGAGCTGACGCTAATCATCGGCACAGCCATTGCTGCGGTAGGTTATGGCACTTTACTTGCGGTGTTCCCTTCTATCACGGCTGAATATTATGGCCTGAAAAACTACGGCACTAACTATGGCGTGCTTTACACCTCGTGGGGCATTGGTGGCGCTATTGGCGCAGCGGTTGTCGGCTACTCAATGACTCATGGCGGCGGTTATGGCTTGGCTTACACTATTTCTTCCGTGATGATGGCCGTGTGTATTGTTTTGGCTTTCATTACCAAGCCAGTGAGCGAAGCAAAAGCGGCTGAGTTACAGGCCAGCGCATAATTGCGCATTGATTGAATGCAGAAAAGGCTTACCCTATGAGGTAAGCCTTTTTTATTTAAATGGTTCATCCGGAAAATCGATACTTCGCCTCATGACTGGCTTTGATTTTTAACTCAAAAAATTCCCAATCACGATACCCATAGGCGACTTTGTTCAGCGTCTTTATTCGGTTGTTCACACCCTCTACT
>NZ_JZAM01000221.1:0-6109 GCF_000960595.1 Vibrio sp. S234-5 | reverse complement strand
TTACCGCCGTAAACTTTAGCAAGAGTTGTACAGATAGCTGCAGTTAGAGTTGTTTTACCGTGGTCAACGTGGCCGATAGTACCAACGTTTACGTGCGGTTTCGTACGTTCAAATTTTTCTTTAGACATGAGTTGTCCCTCTAGGTACGGATTTAGGTGGCTTGAATGACCACGCAACCAATAATGGCGAATTTAGTACTCAAAAGGAAACGCAAGAGTGCTGGTGCTGATAGGCAGAATCGAACTGCCGACCTCATCCTTACCAAGGATGCGCTCTACCGACTGAGCTATATCAGCACTCAAATTAGAGTGGAGCGGGCAGCGGGAATCGAACCCGCATCATCAGCTTGGAAGGCTGAGGTAATAGCCATTATACGATGCCCGCAACACGTAACTCTGAGAGCTATTTCCTTAAGAATATGGTGGAGGGGGACGGATTCGAACCATCGAAGGCGGAGCCGGCAGATTTACAGTCTGCTCCCTTTGGCCACTCGGGAACCCCTCCAAATTTTTATCCATTTTCTTTGCTTGGAGCATACTCCGAGAGAAAATGGTGCCGACTACCGGAATCGAACTGGTGACCTACTGATTACAAGTCAGTTGCTCTACCTACTGAGCTAAGTCGGCATAAGTGGAGCGCATTCTAGTGAATGTTCTCTTCGCTTGCAATAGCTTTCTTGCAAAAAAGCGCCAAAATTTGTTTAAAGGCAATCATTTGCTGCAAAATCATACAGATCTCGCTTTTTAAACAGCAGTTTTACTATTGTGATTTGCATTCTCGAGTTCATGATGTATTTTGCATCATCTTTTAGGATTCAAATGGACATGGCGAGAAGAGTATGAGCCCATTTATGTCATTCAGTCGCGCGAATTGGTCTGATTTACGCAACTCAGTGCCAATGACACTGTCTGAAGTTGACTTAAAAGCGTTGCAGGGGATCAATGAGAACCTGACAATGCAGGAAGCCGTTGAGGTTTACCTACCGCTGGCTCGTCTACTTAACCTCTATGTCCAAGCAAGGCAGAGTCGTAACTCTGTGCTGCACAATTTCCTCAATAATGAAGAGCATGCCCCACCATTTGTGATCGGCATTGCAGGCAGTGTGGCTGTGGGAAAGAGCACCACCGCCCGTGTGCTACGTGCACTGCTTGCACGTTGGGAAAATCATCCGAAAGTGGAGTTAGTCACCACCGATGGTTTTCTCTACCCGAAAAAGGTACTGGATGAGCGCGGTATTATGCACCGTAAAGGCTTTCCTGAGTCGTATGATATGAAACGCCTTGTCCAGTTCGTCTCGGATGTGAAGGCTGGCAAACCAGACCTAACAGTTCCGGTTTATTCGCATATCACTTATGACATCACTGATGAGTTGAAAAGTATTGATTGTCCAGACGTGTTGATTATTGAAGGGCTCAATGTTTTACAAAGTGGCATGGACTATCCCCATGATCCGCATCGTGTGTTTGTCTCTGACTTTCTCGATTTTTCGATTTACGTCGATGCGCCTTGCGAGATCATTGAGCAGTGGTACATCGAACGCTTTCTTAAGTTCCGTAAAGGTGCGTTCACTGAGCCCGGTTCCTACTTTAGTCACTACACTCAACTCTCTGAACAGCAAGCGATCGCCAAAGCTCAGCAAATTTGGCGTGATATTAATGGGTTGAATCTTCAAGAAAACATTCTACCGACCAAAGAAAGGGCGCAGTTGATCTTACGAAAAGGGCCAAATCACTCAGTCGAAGAAGTGTTGGTGAGGAAATAATAACCTTCTGCTTACTTGTTCACTGGGCGTAGCGATATCTCGCCGCCGAGGTAACTCTGAACCCCATTAGCCGAGCTAAGCAGTACCCCGCCCTGATTGTCGATACCAACCACCTCGCCATACACTTCTCGAGCGCCCATCAGCAACTTGACCTGACGACCGCGAAAGTTATCTAAGCGGTTCCAACGCTCAACAAACCCAGTCATACCACACAATTCGTACTCTTTTAACGCTCGCTGCCAGCTGCACATCAGTGCTAGAGCCAATTGGTTGCGATCTATCGGCGTCGCGCTATCAATCTGGTTTAGTGCTGTCCATGGTTGATCGATGCTGTCTTTACTCTCTTGCATCTGAATGTTCAGCCCCATACCGATCACCAGATGTGCCGCCCCACCCGCTTGACCAGACATTTCAACTAAAATGCCCGCCAGTTTCTTATCCTGATAATAGACATCGTTTGGCCACTTGAGTTTGACACCTTGTATGCCCAACGATTCCAATGCTTCTACCGCAGCAATGCCGACAACTAAGCTCAGCCCCATGGCGGCCGCCATCCCCGCATCCAGTTTCCAATACATAGACATGTAGAGATTGGCACCAAAAGGGGAAAACCACTGTCGACCTCTGCGCCCACGCCCTTTTGACTGATACTCTGCGAGGCAGACATGGCCCGACTCAAGCTCTCCGATACGATTAAGTAGGTACTGATTGGTGGAATCGATCACCGGAATCAGTTCAACGGAAGCCATGCTGTCAGCTTGTAATCGCGCTTCATCAAGCAAATATAACGGCTGTGCAAGCTGATAGCCCCGCCCTTGAATGCGATAAATGTCCAGCCCCCATTCCTGCATACCGTTGATGTGCTTGGCGATGGCCGCTCGCGACATGCCCAATTCTTGCCCGAGCGCTTCACCAGAATGGAAGTCTCCATCCGCCAGCTTACTGAGTAAATGCAGTTTAACGGTGTGTTCTTTTCTCATCGTCTTACCTGTTCTAGTGTGGTTTCTGCATGACGCCCCATAAAACGGACTTCGTGTTCCAGTGCGATTTGATACGTCTCCCAGACCCGATCACACACCAGCCCAGCCAGTGCAATCACATCTTGTGCGCTGCACTCAGCAGCATTAATCAAAACCAGCGCCTGATCGGGATGCACCTGCGCGCCGCCAATCATCACGCCTTTGAGCTGACAATGCTCAATCAGCCAGCCCGCCGCCACTTTCACTTTATCGCCCGCAGGATAGGCGACGATGTTCGGAAACTGTTTCTGTAAATGAGCAAAGTGCTGCGCATCAATGACCGGGTTTTTAAAAAAGCTGCCTGCATTGCCAAACTGTGCTGGATCTGGCAGCTTTTGCGTACGCACTTGACAGACAGTGTCATAAATACGCTTAGGCGTCAGCTCATGTGCGGGAATGTTCTGAAGCGGACCATAACTGTTCACGGCCATCCAGTTTTTTTTCAACTTAAGTCCCAAGCCGACAATCACACAGCGTCCATACCACTGATGTTTAAATGTGGAATCTCGGTAGCCGAAGTGACATTCATCCGCAGTCAATCGGCGTGGCGAATAATCCTCAAGCGAAATGATATCGACATAATCACAGACATCTTTTAGCTCGACGCCATAAGCACCAATATTCTGGATCGGCGCCGAACCAGCACAGCCGGGGATCAAGGCTAAATTTTCTAATCCGCCGATACCTTGCTCCACGCACCATTTAACCAACTGCGGCCAATCTTCGCCGCCAGCGACGTACAAATAGTAGTGTTCGTCATCTTGCGTTAGCGTCTTTCCCATCAGGCGATTAATAATGACTACGCCAGCAAAGGGCTGCGTAAACAGCATATTACTGCCCTTTCCTAACACCAGCTTGGGCAATCCAGCCAAAGCGGTATTCGAGTAAATGTCAATTAACTCATCAAGAGATCTCACTTCAACCAAATGATCGCAGTACTGCTCGATGGCGAAGGTGTGGTAAGGCTTTAAAGAAGCATGATGTTGAATTTGCATGAGGTCTTCGTCGTAACTTAAACTGAGGCCATTCTACATGACTTCAACCCAAGACGCAGTCGCCATGGCACACACAATCCGCATTGAACGACTAGACCCCATTAAGCTCCCTTTGGTGAAAAAACTGTACAAGGCATACTATCCCGGTGCAAAAGCCAAAAAAGAAGAACACATTGTTGTCGCTTATAAAGAGAATCAAATAGTTGGATTGGTTCGTTTTAAACCGATAGAAGAATATTTATTACTGACTGGTATGTTAGTCGTCCCTGCGCACAGAGAGCAGGGCGTTGGTCACACGCTTTTGTCTTATTGCCAGGAAAGTATTCTCAAAAATCACTGTTATTGCTTTGCTTACCGGCATTTACCGCCCTTTTATGCGCAGCATGGCTTTAAGACCATTGACGTTGATGCTATCCCTAACTCTCTGAAACACAGGTACCTGCGCTACTGTGAAAGTGGTAAAGATCTCATTCCAATGCAATTCATCGATGATTAAATGCAAACAGCCCTAGCATTTCTGGCAATGAATTTAAGATGTTTGCTAGAATGGCCAACTCGCAATACTGCACATAACTAAGGTAATACACCCCATATGATGACTAGCAGGAATCCGTTTGCCCAGCTTCCGGCAGTCGCTGTAAATGCAGACGCTCTGGAAGTTCTTCACTCGGCAAAAGACTTCAGAATCCGTTTATTGGAGGAAATCGCAAAAGCGACGTCTCGTATTTATCTGGTTGCGCTCTACTTAGAAGACGATGAAGCAGGAAGAGAAATTCTCACCGCGCTTTATGAAGCCAAGCAACGTAACCCCGGCCTTGATATCAATGTTTGTGTTGACTGGCACAGAGCCCAACGTGGATTGATCGGCGCAGAGAAGTCCGAAGGTAATGCGGCACTCTACAAAGCTTATGCGCAAAAATATCAACATAAGATTCCTGTGTATGGCATCCCGGTGCGAGGACGAGAAGTCTTCGGCGTGCTTCACCTAAAAGGATTCGTAATTGATGACACCGTAATCTACAGCGGTGCCAGCCTCAATAATGTCTATTTGCAATATAGCGAACGCTATCGTTTTGATCGTTATCATTTGATTCAAAATGAGATATTAGCTGACAGCATGGTTAATTTTGTACAGCAGCAAATTATCGCACACCCCGCAGTCAACGACCTTTGTTGTAGCAATAAACCCGAAACCAAAGAGATCAAAGCGGCGATACGTCAACTGCGCTCTTCACTGGCTCAAGCCCGATACCATTTTGACAGGCAAGTGGCCGAAAAAGACCAATTTTACATCACACCACTGGTGGGCTTAGGCAAACGCCGCAACTTGCTCAACCAAAATGTCGCCAAACTCATTGAAGCGGCGCAAAACGAAATTTTCATTTGCACCCCTTACTTCAATTTCCCTAAAGAAATTGCGCGAGGGATCAAACGAGCACTCAAGCGCGGTGTTAAAGTCACCATTGTGGTAGGTGATAAAACGGCAAACGATTTTTACATCGCGCCAGACAAAGAGTTTAAGACCATCGGCGGTCTGCCCTATTTATACGAAGTTAACCTACGCAAATTTGCCAAGGCATTTGAAGCACAGATTGCTGCAAGAAATCTCTCGATTCGCCTTTGGAAACATGACGACAACAGCTTCCATCTCAAAGGCATTTGGGTGGATAAACGCTACATGCTACTAACTGGTAATAACTTGAATCCACGCGCTTGGGCTCTAGACCTAGAAAACGGCCTCTTGATTCGTGATGATTACGCACAGTTAACCGATAAATTTGAAGCTGAAATAGAAAATATTTTGCAGCACACCCAACTCGTCTGCACATACAAGCAGTTAGAGAAAGTCGAAGACTATCCACTGGTGGTTCAGAAGCTCGTACGTAAGATCACTCGTATCAAAGCCGATGGTGTATTAAAGAGAATTCTTTAATCATAATTTTCCTACTTCCCTTCTGGCCTTAATCTTGTTAAGGCCATTTTTCATCTTTTAGACAACAACCCTGTCTCTTAGAAAGCCAATACATAAAAGACAAGGCTGATAATACACAGGGCGGACGACTTACCGGGGCCGACATCCACGCTTATACCAATCTAAGTAAAAATGTGATCTAATTGAGGCCATTCAACGATAAAACTTATTCGCTATGGACAGTCTCAATAATATCGACTTTAAAAAGCTCGCAAGCCAGCAGAAATCTATTCAGATGAAAATGAGATTGCTGGTCCTCGCTCATTTCAAAGATGGACACTCTCGCACCCAAATCGCCAAGTTTCTTATGGTGAGCCGAACCAGTGTTAATAAGTGGGTTCACACTTTTCTTGAAGAAGGA
>NZ_JZAM01000220.1:0-14919 GCF_000960595.1 Vibrio sp. S234-5 | reverse complement strand
AGGCCGAGCAATATTGAGCAGCTCACACTGGCGCTTTATCGGCAATGGGGTGGATTTAACCAGCGAACTCTTTCGCTGGGCTCGGTCTAACGACCGAGCACTTTGGCCAAAAAATCATTTTCCATGGTCAATTGACCGATCTTGGCGTGAAGTTTGTCCACTTCTTCGGAATTCTCTTTTCCTGTGTGATTTTCGGTGGCAAAAATCATGGCTGCGTTTTCAAGCAGCTCCTTTTTCCATGTCGAGATTTGGTTAGCGTGCAGGTTGTATTTCTGAGCTAACTCAGCGACGGTTTTATCGCCTTTAGCGGCATCGAGTGCCACCTTAGCTTTAAACTCAGGAGAGTGGTTTCTACGTTTTCTAGTCATAATCTGTCCCTGTATTGTTGGGTACTATCAAAACAGATCGACCACTTAAAGTCATGTCCGAAAATCGGGGGCCACTTCTCTCCTTTGTATCGTATGCACCATCTACCGAGATATCCGTGATAGCTCTGCGTGTTTGTTTGAGTAGATTGGGGAGTACTTCTGTATGCAACTAAAGTAAGTGAATGAATGTCTCTGAGCTGATCGTAAGATTTTGATTTAGTTCATTCGATTTCTGTAACACAGACTGGTTGTTCTCACTATCCAAATCAATAAAAACCACATAGATCAATTAATTAGTATGAACATACTTAGGTTATTAAGTTTTATGGTATGATAAAAATCATATACAATGGGATTAATAACAATAAACCAGTACTGATTATGCTAGAAGAAGAAAAGTATATAAAATCTGCAACATCTTATTTATGTACCTTATCGGATTACACCGATACTATGTCAAGTTTGAATCTACACGACACATCTGTCATTCAAGAAAACTTCTTCTCACGCGTGCTAAACTTAGTTTTTGACTATGAGTTAGAGAACATAAACAAGATCAAACAAAATGCATCAGCCATAGATTTGTATGATAATAAAAACCGACTATCAGTTCAGGTAACATCTACTTCAAGTTTAACTAAAGTCAAAGATTGTCTTAAAAAATTCCAAGAGAAAGAGCTTAACAAAGAATACGACACACTAAAAATATATATTTTAACCAAAAAACAAAAGTCGTATAAAATTGATGATGTTGAAATAGGAAAATTCAAGTTTAGTAGCAAAGTAGATATTATAGATAAAGAAGATATTTTAAGAGCGATGCTAAACTTACCTTTAGCAACACAAAAAGAAATCGTTGATTTGCTATTTCATCAGATAACACCTTTAAAAGAGGAGTCTGAACCATCTAACGAAGTAATTACACTAGTTAAGCTAATAAACCGTCTAAGTGATATGGTGACGACCGAGTCTTTTGATGAGAATACTGAAATAGATCCAAAGCAAAAGATACCTTTGCGGTTTAAAGATAATACTGAAGATATCGAAGATGACCTATTCGAACTAAGTATTACCTACGAGCCAATATTAGCTTCAATACTTAAAAACAATGAGATTGATAGTTTAATGCATTCCAAAGTATCTACTTACCTAAAGATAAAAAGCAGGAAAATACTAAAAGAAAACAATATGGATGCAAACCAGTCATTGGATGTACTTCAGGATGAGATCATTAAAAATCTAAACCTTGGAAGTTACTCATATGACGAAATGGCAGTTAGATTTTTCTTACTAAAGCACCTGACTGCATGTAATGTTTTTCCTCTATCTAGAAGCGAAAGGTTAGCACATGTATAGGCTAATAGAAACTACTGAAAGTATTGAGTACTCTATTCCTATTGTTGGAGCTAGCATACTTTCCATCCTATTCAAAAATCGAAAAAGAATGACTATAAATGGTCTTCTAGACACAACATATCGTTCTTTCCCTGAATATGGAGAGCAAAGAGTCATACAAAGTTTGATCTTTCTATACTCAGTGGGAGCGATAGATTTAGATGAACCATACATAGAGATCAGTAAAAATGATTAAAATTAAAAAAATGTACTGTACAGATGATTCATTATTCGACCCAATAGAATTTAAGGATGGATTTAATATTATCCTTGGTGAAAAAAGTCACAGTTCATTAAAGAGGAATGGTGTAGGTAAATCTATATCTATTGAATTTCTGAATTTTGGTTTACTTAAAGAGTTTGATAAAAGTAGAATTAAAAATATCCCAAGTGACATTATTGGTTCAGATAAGTCCATTGTACTAGAGCTGGAAATATCTGGTAAACCAATAAAGATAGAACGATCGATAGTAGAGCATTCAGATGTCACTATATATGATGGGTTCCAAGCTTTAGAGATGAATCTATCTGAAGCAAAGAACTATTTATTAAACAAAATAGAGTTTAACTCGCAAAACAAATATTGCTCATTTCGAGATTTAATTAATCCAATTACAAGAGATGAAAGGTGTGAGTTTAAATCCATCCCCGATTATAGTGATACAAATGTTAAGGTTCCTGTTAACTTCAAACCTCATTTTTTTATCTTAGGGTTAAGTGTGGATAATTTAAACTCCGCAATGAGTTTAAAGAAAAACATTAATGATTTACAATCTGATAAGAGAAAGACTGTAAAGTACGTCGAGACTCTACTTGGGAAAAGTATTAAAGAAGCTAAAGTTGAACTTAATAGAATAACAGATGAGAAGAATAAACTAGAAGAACTTTTAGATAATAATGATTATTCAGCTTTTGACGATATTGATAATGAGAAAAACAAACTTGATATTGAACTTAGAGAAATTAGAACTAAGATATCCACGCTAAAATTAAAAATATCTCAAGCTAAAGAACTAGGAAAAAATCAAAGTATAGACATAAAAGCTGTGTCAGATATTTATGGAAAAGTTAAATCAAGTTTAGGTGACTCAATATCTCGGACGCTAGAAGAGGTGCAATGTTTTAAAAATACAATCGATGCATACACAAACAATTTAATAAATAGTCGTATATCATCAATTGAGAAAGAAATTAACTCGCTCCAAGATCGTCGCTCTCACCTTTTACATTATCGAAATAGAAATGAATCGGTGGCTCGCGACATTGAATATGATCAAAAAGAAATAGTGGGTGAGATTGCTATCAAGAATGATTTTATAGCTGAGCTAAAATCATTCTTGAAGAAAGTTGAAAGTATTGAAAGTTCAATAAGTAATTGTAAACTTAAACTTGAAGAAGCTAAAATAGATATAAAACTAGAGTTAAATGAGTTTTCTGGTTTACTGGATAGTTTTGAGAAAAAAATTCTTGATGCACATTCTAAATTATTTGACGATATGTCAGCATCTTTCTCAATTTTAGTGAATGATAGAAAAGAAATAGTAGACTTCAATTTGAGAATTAAAGAGGATGGTGGACACAGTAATGAAAGAGCTAAGGTGTTTATATATGATTTCTCGTTGCTAAATCATGATAAGAAATATTCAAATCATCTTGGATTTTTAGTACATGATAATATTTTTGATAATGATGATGACACATTTGGAAAAGCTCTAAACTATATTGAATCTACGTTATCATCAACAGAGAATAAACAGTTCATACTCACACTTAATAGTGACAAACTTGACTCTATTGCATTGAATTTTGATTTGAATAAGTATGTTATAGCAAAATACACCAAAAACAATAAATTTTTAAAACGCAATTATGAAGAGATAAAGTAGTATTATAACTTGTCAGTGGCTGTGCTATCAAATAACGGTATAATTTGACAATCTATAAAATAAGGCTGTGAGAATTTTGATCGGCCTTATCTCTTCTAGTTGTTAAAATGAGAGATGAAACTAAGCAGCATTCAATCAGTAAGGTTCGTACATTTTAGCTATACCTGAACTAGAATATTTATGGTTTGCTAATATTTAATTATCCGAAAATAATTTATGTCTAGAAGCGATCTATGTGGGGAGGGGGATAGGTGTACGTACAAGTCAAACACCTGTCAGATCAGGTCTGAATTAGTATAATTTAACAATAGCAGCTACGATGATTTCCCACCCCTTCGTTGAATTTTCTAGTATCCAATCTAACATGCGCCCCCAAGTATAACTCAGAGATATATCCAAATGTGTATAAACAATAAGCACTAGACCGACGATCAGAACCAAGAAAAAATTCAATTGGAACCTTTGTGTACGACACCTTTTATCCAAGTCAGCAAACTCCGATGCTATTTTAGCATGGTGCTCTGGGTACTCTTTCTTAAGACGGTTGATTTGTCCTTGGTACTCGGTCTCTATAGACTTCAATGAATGCTTCTGGTTTTGTATTAATAACCACATCATCAATCCGTAAACTAAGGCTGATGCAAATAAAAGCATATTAGTGGCTTCAGTAACATCCCCTGTCTTTGATATTGATAATCGAAGTGCTACAAATGCTAATGATACTGGAATACCTAATGCTTTCGTTTGAATAGAGCTAAATGTCTCATTAATTTTCAACATGTATTCTCTTTTCTTTTCCTGATATTCCAAACGGACATCATCAAAAGAAAATTCGCTCACATATAGATCATAGTTTTCAATAACCTGAGCGGAGAATTCTCCAAAGTGAGTAAGGAGGTATTCAAAGCGTCTCTCTTTTTGCACAGATTTAAGAAAGTCATACAATGCTGTTTTAAAGATGCTTACTCGTTGATCTTTGTGCGACTCATCTTTTATCCATTTGCTTATATGCGTTATGCCGTCTAGACCAGACTGAATATCCTCTAACTTGTAATTACAAGGAATCTCCAACCGATTTTTATGCAGCATTATTACGTTTGGGAGGTTGCTTCCATTCACAGTGTCAGTATGGTCGGCTTGATCAAGTAAAATTTTGATTAACACTACCGTATTTACATAGTGCTTCAAGTCACCAGTTAGACGTTCAGTGTCACCAGTGAATTTTGATTTATCGCTAATAATATAAAATGAATCAGGGATTATGTATTTGTTTTTACTTTTCTTGAAAAACTGACTCCAGTTTGAGTAAATTTCCACTCCATCTTGGTGTAAGTTAACCAATGAAATAGAAAACCGATACTCACGATTAATAACAGTGTCTTCAGCCTCTGGTGAGTTATTACTCGCCAAGTCTTCGATAGTTAAAAGAAGCCCTTCGTCTTCCCATGAAGATAGTTGCGCCTTAATTTCATTTGTCATTTTTATTTGACACATGTAATCGTCTTCGTTATTAGAAACGAGTTTGAACGTGTCAATAAAGGACGATACTTGATTAAGAAGCTCTACCTTAGTCATCTTTAATTTTTGCCTTCTAGCTGATCTTTCAGCGTCTTAGGTATTTCAGTAATGGTTAACACTCCACCATTCTCGGGATTATATACGACAGAATTTCCTAACAGCTTTGCGTCAAAGCTTAGTGAAATATGCTTGTTTCTTCCTGAGTATTTTTTTAATCGTCTTAGAGCATTAGGATCAGTTGCGAGTTCGTTATTGAGATTATGAGGCTCACCTTGTGAAATACGCAAAAATTGCCCTTTTTTCTCTTCGCCTACATCTTCTGGCAAAAATGTCGCGTCTAGGACAGTAGAAAGAGTATCTAAGTGTATTGTTTGCTTTTCTTCCTTTCTCCACTCAACAATCTGGTCATGAGCCTTGTTTTTCACCATTTCGGTTTTCGCGTCATCGAAGAGGTGATGACGACAATACTCTTCGATACATTTTACGAGAGCCTTAGTGTCCGTCGCGGCCTGAGTGAACTCTTTACAACCAATGAACTTCGCGAAGTAATCCGTAACCTTTTTGGCTTCTTTACCAATCTTAAAGGAGATGTAGCGGTTAGATTGCTCATCTGCATTTCGCCATTTAGTCAAATTAATTCGGGCAGCCATATGGAGCTTATCAAGATCAACACTATCGAATTGCTCTAGTTCTAATTTATCAATACGCATTACCATTTTTTCGCGTAGTAAAACCACGCTCAGAAAGTGCTCTCCAGCATGCGTATAATGGTTAAACCAAAGATGCCCTCCTTTTGCTGAAGGTGCGGACATTAGTTGTTTTTGCAGATAAGTAGCTGCTGACTTTGTAAAACCAACAAAATTATCAAATCCTTCGTTGTAGTATTTTTCCAATAAAAATTCAAAATGAGTCAACTGCTCATCCACTTCTGGTTTTTCAAAGTGACCAGTATTTAATCCAGTAGAATTAAATTTCTCATTGATCCCCTTGCTGAGTTGAAGCGCCGATTCATTTACTTCATTCTCTTTTTTGCGATCATCTAGCTCAACTTTGGTACTTTTTTCCTCTTTAATGAGGTTGTGCAAAATGACATTTTTAATTTCCATAGCGCTCACTCAGTTGTTACTTTCATTATTATCAATAAGTTAAATCAAACTACAGTAACAATTTACAACTACTGGGTTACTTTGTCCTTAGTAAGCATCATACTTTTCTATATTTAGAGTGCTGTATTTATAAACAGTATATAGGAAAGGTTAGCAATGACAAATTGGACATAGATGTTGTTGTTCAATCATGGAGCTTCCCGTTAACCAGCGTCCCGATCTTTTCATGCCATAGCAAAGGTAGAATTAGGTTAGGGAGTGGAAGAAAAAGTTACCAACTAGAAGAGTGCAACCAAGTGTTTATAAGCACAGATTCTTTGTCTTTAGTGACAAAGACAATTATTCATTCCCAGTAAAAAATTAATCTAAGGGCTTAAACATTAAGGCAAAAGCTCCTTAGCATCACAGCCCAAAGTCGCTGCAATCTCATACAGCTTCTCAACCGTGAGATTGACTTCACCGCGCTCAATGCGTCCAACATAACTTCTATCTATCTCTGCGAGCAACGCGAGTTTATCTTGAGTTAACCCTTTGGATTTCCTCATTTTAGCAATGCGTTTTCCCACAAGTGCTGCAAGTTTCTTGTTCATGTTTTTTATTTATGAAATTAATTTGCTGAACAATTGCACAGTTGCGGCATATAACTCCACGGATTATAATCCTCAAAATTAACAATGAAGGCCATTTTTTGAACACATGAAGGTAAAAATCAGAAAAGAGTTATTTCTCGCCATTTATTGCAATGAACATTTCTCTGCTAATGACTTAAAGTCCTTTCCAATAGACTGCGATGAGAAAGAGTACTTATCGGATGAATACGTCGAAAAAAAATTGAAGGAAATGTCGCTTATCGGCGCGGTACTTTCGTGCGGTTTCGATAAGCATGGAGATGAGTTGTTTTCCAAAGGTTTTATGTTTAACCATACCGATTGGGAGGTTGTTGATTACGACAATTACAGTGAGGATTCCAATTATTTTTCTCTCAAGAAAGAAAGTCTCTTGACGATTTTGCAAGATAAGCAGGTAGCTCTGTCAGAGTCCTATTCTCTTCATAGCAGGTCATGGAAGCATTTCAATCGGTTGTGTGCGCAATACTCCGAGCTTAGGCCATGCATAGAGCAATACATCTCACAGCATGACAATCGTAGATTGGATCTCAAAGCCGAAATGATGGCAGTAGAAAATGCAATTACCTTCTACAAAAACACAGCCCAACTAGAAGAAAGTGGGAGCTAATTTGTACAATCCTATACTTTACGCATATGCCACAAATAACAACATGCTCGTGGGGCAGTTTGTTCAACGGTCGAAGACCGACTTGTCATTTTCATATTCTGAGCAATGGTTAGCATATCATTCATCCTTTCCGATCTCGTTGAGCCTACCGTTAAGAACGGGAGAAAATTCATCATTTAATGTATTGAATTTCATGAATAATCTTCTTCCTGATTTAATGGAAGAACGATTAAGCCTTGCTCACTCAATGGGAGTGGAATCTAATGATGCATTCACTTTACTCTCCAAACTTGGTCATGATTGTACTGGCGGTATTTCGTTCACGGGTAGTGAGAATCTGCCAGATATGGGGTGGGAGTATCGAGAGCTATCAATAAGTGACTTAAATGAACTCGTTACTCTGCGTAAATCATTTCTCCCATGTTTTGGTGACTACAGGCCATGTGTATCTGGTACGCAAAGAAAAACCACGCTGATGAAAACAAATGGAAGGTGGTATGTCCCACAGGGAGCCGCGTTCAGTAGTCACATAGTTAAGTATCCGATGGATGTTATTACCCAAAGTAACTCCGTTCTAGATATGAGCAGCAGCATTGAGAATGAATTCATATGTGCTCAAATAGCCAAGGAACTTGGTTTTAAAGTACCTAATGTTGAGATAATAACCGTACAGTCAGGAGCTAAAGCGCTTGCAGTCGAACGGTTTGATCGTTGTTTTGGTAATAGGACCGTTTATCGTAGGCACCAAGAAGACTTTTGCCAAATTTTCGGCGTTCCTGAGAATAAAAAATATCAATCGGAGAATGGTCTAGGAATCGCCAATATTGTTGATACTTTAAAATTCTCAACTGAAAGAATGGTGAACACTGATGACTTTTTTAAGTTTATGATCTTGCAGTATCTCATTGGTGCCACCGATGGTCATATCAAAAACTTTTCAGTGCATATTGAACCTGGCGGACACTATCATCTTACACCATTCTACGATTTGCTATCAGCCCATCCTGCTGTCGGTGCTAAAGGGCTAAATAAGCGAAAGCTAAAGTTAGCTATGGGACTGAAAGCAT
Source organism: Vibrio sp. S234-5 (assembly GCF_000960595.1). Taxonomy (NCBI): domain Bacteria; kingdom Pseudomonadati; phylum Pseudomonadota; class Gammaproteobacteria; order Vibrionales; family Vibrionaceae; genus Vibrio; species Vibrio sp. S234-5. Next base: position 6,343 of record NZ_JZAM01000220.1, on the reverse strand, counting down.
CCAAGGGATATAAATACCACATCAGCAAGATTTGTTTGCGTCACATAGAACAGACTGCGAGTCAGTTCGGTATCCGCAATGACGAATGTCATGAGATCGTGTCAGGCTTTCTTGCTCAATTTAGCAACGCCCTTAGTTTAATTGACAAACGATTTCCAGAGAAAGAGTTCGCATTTGTAAAGGACGCCATATTTCAACATGCCACTGAAACCGTCGATAAGCTAAACCGATCAATCAAATGAATACCTGAGGTAACGATTGTTACCCTAGTTGTAAACATAACAGTTAGAAATGGGGCAGGTATGTATGTCTGAAACTACAAATATTGAAAGTAATACGACTCTTGATTTGAAGCAGTCGTTTGCTCTGTTAAGTGTCGATAAGAACGGTATCGTAACAATGAAATTTGGTGATGAAGTAACGATCTTTATGAACGAAAAATGCCCAGCCATCACGACAGATTTATTGAAAGTGATTACATCCATAAAAGCTGAAGGGAAGTTGGTATGAAAGCTCGAATCGGAATTCTATCAGAAGAGCTTGTTCGCAAACACATGATTCGCGTTGTAGAGGGAAAAGCAAAGCATGAAGAATGTTCCCCGCAGTTCTGGTTTGCATCACTAACAGCGCTTTCAAAACTGTTAACTAACGAGAATGTTGAGCTACTGAATACGATTGCTCGCGAAAAGCCGAGTAGTCTCGATGAGCTTGCCGAAATGAGCGGTCGTAGTATCGAAGAGGTTACTCATACTCTTGAAGCCCTCTCATCCAAAGGTTTTGTTTGTATTGATAAGAAAGGAAGCAAACCTCGACCTATAGCGTTATTTACAACATTCGAGATCCTGGGCAACTCCCTTTTACTTTGAATCGCTAACTTATCATTGGACAGAAATCATTTAGCTTGATTACTTTAAATGATTTCGACAGGTTAGAAAAAGTATCTTGAAGCCTTAAACTATTTTTATTTTTCTAAAATATTAGACTTTATCCAATTTACAATTGCAATACGTATGTAATTATCAAAGTTTATATAATCACTTGTTTTTTCTTTAAAAGAAAAAGATATTTCTCTTTGCATATTAAAATTAAATTCATCAAATGCAAACTTACCAGCATGAAAGTGACTAGATCTCACTGTATAAAAGTAGTCTGACAATTTTTTGTCAAATCCTTCGATAGAGTACTTTTCTAAAAATTGTGAAAAACTAATTCCTTCAACTTTAGACAAAGCTTCAATAGCACAAACTTTGTACGACTTATCTAAAGTTGCTAAATTTCCTCCAGAGGTAATTGAAATGTTATACATGCGACAACAGGAATTAAAGGCTGCTCTATAGTTACTTCCTAATTTTGATATCCCGCTAAAATATTTTCTAATATCTGTTGGTATGCTAATTTCATTATCAGGGTAATGTGGCTCAGAACTAATGGGGAAATATTGTGGCTTATGTTTAGATTTCTTTTGCTTTATTTTATGAGCTGAAAAGACATCATCTAAGAACTCATTATTTGAAGTGGTATCATAAATGGTTGACCCCAAGAATTCGTATCCACCGTCGGATTTTGGCATTGCAAAGTTCATGGCTACTTTTCCTGATTGAAAGGAATTCACATGTTCCAAGTCTAATACTGATTTCAATCCATAGTGATTGTCTTTAACTATAAGACCTAGTTCATAGTCAATGAACCCAGTTCTATAACGATTCAAATTAAATTCATTTCCATGCTTTGTTGTAAAAATTCTGAACTCAGATCTCACCATATCAAAGCCAACATCTAATAATACCGAGAGATAACTATTTACATTTAAGGTATGATTAAAAGCTAAACTTCTAGCATGTTCGATATTTACTGCTTCAACCTCAATATCCAGCATGACTATTTGTTCAGTCATTGGTTCCTCTTTGCTTGTCCATTCTAAAGGCTTAATTAAGAATCGATAATCACTATCATTGATTAGGACTTCATTTCTTATAGGGTGGGAATTGAATATTTTATTATATGTTCTAATAGTGTACTTTTTTAGCTCACCATTAATCTGACCACTCATTATTTCATCAATAAGTTCCAGAGTGAAATATTTAAGGTGCACTTCATTGATATCAATCGATGAGCTTAAAAGAGTAGTTGAGATTAATTCCAATTGATTAGGTGAGAACTCGAATGAAACATCAAGCATTACTATATCACCAAGGATATCATGTTTAACTATAAATTTAGATTCCTTGTTTTTACTATCTAATACATCATTTAAATAGGTTTCTACTAGTTCATTACAGTATTTATCAATACACGCCTGAACTCTATTTAATGTGATAGTATCTAAATTGTACTTTCGATCATGACAATATTTTATTACGCTTTCCATTTTATGTAACCTTCTTGAAGTTTAACTCTTATCAACCGATAAAATTGTTGTCGATTGTCTCACACAATGCAATCAAGATTATGTTAATTTAAATTATAATCAATAAGTTATACTACATGAAGGGTAACTAATATACAAAGTGTTGCCTAGTGACAGGAACGCTAAGTTTTAAACTTAATTGGATAAGTTTGACTAGGGAAAACTCAGGTTAACAAGATATGAATGAGTAAAAGGTTTAACGTACAAAGGGGCACTTCTGAGTTACGAAGTGCCAAAAATGAAGGTTCTGGACAAAACTAAGTTAGGTACAAAGCGCTAACTCGGCCTTTAGGTTTACATAAAGATGAAATTAGAAATTACGAACTCTTGTTCTTGCCCTTCAAGCCAAATATCTAGCATTTTTCTGTCAGTAGAAATGTAGCCAGTATTATCGTCAGCCGTAGCGATGAAACTAACAGACTCAATTGGTCGAAGAAAACCGTTGTCATTCATGAAATATCCAGAGCACAGAAGTTCTTCTGTAACATCTTCAAAGGTGGCTCCAAACTTGTCTGATAGCCACTCTGAGCCATCAGATATATCAAACTCGCCACCGCGCCAAATCATTAAATTAGTTAACGTAATGGCTGCTGCACTTAGCTTCGCAGGCTCCCATTTGGTGTTAGCTTCTCTTATTAGGATTTTCTCTGATGGCTCATTAGTTCTATACCACCAACCAACATTATCGCCCTCGCGACGTACTGTTGCAGTTAAAAGAGGTGCTAAGTTTTCAGTTTCTAGTGTATCTTCCCAAGGCATCGCAACATCAAAATATTGTGATATCTTCGACCAAATTATTTCCAGCATGATGTACGCTGGATTGTGACGAGTAGAAGAAATAGCAACCCAATTATTTACACCTTGTAGAGCCATGTAAGGGAAACCATTATTCTTTACCAAACAATAGTTATTTGCAGTAACTAATGTAGGAAATGAAGGGATGCCAAAACCAATACCATTGCTATCTTTTTCTTGGGCAAGAATATCAACAAACGCATTTCTCAATCCAGATTCAGTTTTATATCCACCATAACCATGAATAATACTAACTGGCGCGTAGCATTCTTGAACCAGAGAATAAAAGAGCACACCATATTCTGGCTCTAGATCATGAATTTGGCGATATTTTACAGGTGACGGTTTGCCAGTTATTTGGGAGAATAACTTACCCGCCACATGTAAGTCTGGTTCATAGTCATATTCGACAAGTTTTTTTTCAAATAATTTTGCGTAACTTTTTCTTATTTTACTTAGGTGCTCTAAAGCGTCCTTTAAGTCAGGTTTGTTTAACGTTTTCTTTACTTCAAAAATACATAAAACAAACTCAATCTCATATATGTATTGTTCAGTTAATCCATATTGAATCCCATCACCATGAACAAGCATACAGTCAATTTGTTCAGGTAGCATCTCACCTTCAATTGAGATAAAACCCGATACTACTTTTAGATCTAATGCTTTTGGGATCGTAAACCTATTATCGATACCTTTACGGGTTATCTCTTCATAGGCACTGCCTAACGTTGGCATGTGGGGCATTTTGACACCATCAAGCCGTTTAGCTTCTTCAGCTATAAACTTTTCTAATATTTCGGATGCTTTTCTTATCATTTTTATGTCCTACGCTAACTAATCTAGTCCATGACTGATTTTAATGTTAATCAACTACACACATATTGAAGCGTTAGATAAAATTGGTCAATTAGCAGAAAAATGATATGTAAGTTCTCGTTATGCTAAACGATAAAGGGGCAGCGTGAGTTTAGTGGTGTTACCCCATCAGTGTGGTAGTGGTTGTCCACTCAAACATTAAGTGGACATAGATAGGTGTTACTTGATTGGAACTATTTTAGTTCTTTTGAGTTTAGCAAGCTCCTCGCGAAGTTCGGCATTCTCATACTCCAAACTATCGATACGAGCTAATGCCTGAACCAACTTATCGTTTAGGTGGTGCTGTGCAGATGCAAACAAAGTTAACTTCTCACGTTCAGCCTCGTATTTTGTCTTGTAGTTGTCCTTGATTTGCTTTTGCTTGTTGAGCTTGGAGCGCACCACCTGGATTTCTGGCTGGATCACTTCGCCTTTGCTCTCTGCGATCTCGACTTTGGCCTGTTTAATCTTTTCCACAAGTTCAGGATAGTAATAACCACTACCGTTACCTAAGTTTGCCTCTTCCTCGACAGCTCTTACGCTGAGCTTGCGGTGAGTAGGAATACGCTTGGGTATACCTTGCTTAATTCGTTCCAGGGCAGCCTCTAATATTAGCAGTGTATTTTCGCTTTTACTCATAAGTTAATTACCTTCAAATCGGGTTCGAAAGGAGTGAAAGGTATATCAAAGTCAGCCATGACTTTCTCTGCGGCTCTTACTTGAGTGACAAAGTGGCTATGCTCACTTACTGAAACTTTTTCTCCAGATCCCATGTAGGCAACTAAGCTGCGGTGTCTTTTCTGCCACCGCTTGGCCTGTTGTTCGTCAATGATGCTGCTTCCTGAACCGCAATCAACACAGAACTGTGGGGCAACTACGCCATCCATATCGCAGTCATAACCAGATGTGCAATAACTGTGCATTGAGCCATGCAGCGTTAACTTACCATCCTTGACGGCTTTATATATTGTATCCCAAGAGCTATAGATGGTTGGCATATCACCTCGCATTTTCATGATCGCCTTACCATGAGTCCCTGATAGGGTTTCATCTGAGTGCCATTGCATAAAGATTTTATTGGCGGTGGTTTGAGCATTGATTTCATTCAGTGTCTTTTGCACCTGTTCATCTACTTTTAAGTCCCGTAAGCTCGCTAGCTTGCCACCATTCGTGTACCACGCGGTCATCGCAAGATAGAGGTGCTTAAATTGCTGTTTAAGCGCTACGAGTGTCCCGAAGCGGTTCTTAATGCAGTAAAAGGCTAAAGTTCGTCTAAATTGATGCGTTGTTAATGGCCAAGGCTTGCCGACAACCAAGCTTTCTTTCACTCGTAGTAATGAGCAAGGGTTAGACTCAAGGCTTTCTTGGTAATCTTCCTCAGTGATAATGAAGTTAAAATGTTTACAAAAGTTCTTTAATCGTTGATTCCAATGGGGAATAACTACAGGTTCCTTAGAACGGCTAGCTTGATTAACCCATAACGTGTTTTTGTATTTCTCATCGGGGTAGCTTACCTGACTTCTCCAACGTTCTGTTAGCACAGACATTAGCTCTATCGCTACTTTGGATGAGATGGCTGTCACCCATGTTTCTCGTTTTTCACCCAGCTTAAAGGTGTGTGATTGCAGCATGTGATAGTCACGCCCTTCAAAGGTATCTTTGTAGTAGCTATTAGGAGTCAATTGTTCCAACTCAGAGTCTCGCATCCCACTGAACCCCCCGCAAACAATGTAACTAGCCGTAATTAACTGTCCTAGATAACTTCTAAAGCTATTTCCGTTTTTCAAATCAATATTAGGAAGTGCTTTTGCCAAAGGGGTTAAAATATCCTTTGACGAAATTGGCTTATACTCATTTATCGCAGCAGAGAATTTATGTTGATTAATACTGCCATCAGAATTTATGAATGTGAATGTTTGGCCTTTCGCGACTTTTTCATTTAGAGTGCGTTTCCCTTCAAGGTAGCTAGCTTGCAATGCACTTTCCGTGTCGGCGATCAATTGCCTGTATGGATAGGCTCCCTCAATAAGTTCGATAGCCTTTCCATAGATGGCTGTACACAAGCGTTCTGGAATCACGAGAGTTTGTTGTTGCTCTTTGTTGCTTATTTTCTTAGATATTTCAGTCGCTTTTATTGGCGATATCCCAAGTTCTAGTTTGTATCCGCCCCATGAACCCACGGGGCGATATTGTTAGTGTTTGAAGTTCCAAGGCAGGAGTGCATCGATATCAGGTTCCGCTTTCGCTAACTCCTGCATGCACTTGACCATGTAGTCGTAAAGGATA
>NZ_JZAM01000022.1:0-1329 GCF_000960595.1 Vibrio sp. S234-5 | reverse complement strand
CTGAGGGATCCCCTCATAATTTCCCCAAAGCATAACCATGTTTGAATAGATTTTGAGCAAGCAGGGTTGCAGCCACGAGTAAGTCTTCCCTTGTTATTGTGTAGTCAGAATGCCGCAAAACTTCCATGCCTAAGCGCACTGTTGAGAGTACGTTTCGATTTCTGACTGTGTTAGCTTGGAAGTGCTTGTCCCAACCTTGTTTCTGAGCATGAACGCCCGCAAGCCAACATGTTAGTTGAAGCATCAGGGCGATTAGCAGCATGATATCAAAACGCTCTGAGCTGCTCGTTCGGCTATGACGCAGGCCCAGACCGTAGGCAGGACTTTTCAAGTCTCGGAAGGTTTCTTCAATCTGCATTCGCTTCGAATAGATATTAACAAGTTGTTTGGGTGTTCGAATTTCAACAGGTAAGTTAGTTGCTAGAACCCATGGCTCCTTTGCCGACGCAGAGTAGATTTTAGGTGACGGGTGGTGACAATTAGTCCGTGTCGAGCGCTGATTTTTTCGGCCTTTAGGGCGAGATTTATACAATAGAATTTGGCATGAGATTGGATTGCTTTTAGTCAGCCTCTTATAGCCTAAAGTCTTTGAGTGACTTGATGATATATCGTGTAAGTTGCTGATAGGTTTACAGTTTTCCGCTCCTAGGTCTGCATATTGTACTTTTCCTCTTACTCGACTTAACCAGTACCAACCCAGCTTCTCAACGGATTTATACCATGGCACTTTAAAGCCAGCATCACTGACAATGAGCGGTGTGGTGTTACTCGGTAGAATGCTTGCAAGGTCGGCTAGAAATTGGTCATGAGCTTTCTTTGAACATTGCTCTGAAAGCGGGAACGCTTTCTCATAAAGAGTAACAGAACGACCGTGTAGTGCGACTGAAGCTCGCAATACCATAAGCCGTTTTTGCTCACGAATATCAGACCAGTCAACAAGTACAATAGGCATCGTATTGCCCGAACAGATAAAGCTAGCATGCCAACGGTATACAGCGAGTCGCTCTTTGTGGAGGTGACGATTACCTAACAATCGGTCGATTCGTTTGATGTTATGTTTTGTTCTCGCTTTGGTTGGCAGGTTACGGCCAAGTTCGGTAAGAGTGAGGGTTTTACAGTCAAGCAATGCGTGGCAAGCCAACGTTAAGCTGTTGAGTCGTTTTAAGTGTAATTCGGGGCAGAATTGGTAAAGAGAGTCGTGTAAAATATCGAGTTCGCACATCTTGTTGTCTGATTATTGATTTTTGGCGAAACCATTTGATCATATGACAAGATGTGTATCTACCTTAACTTAATGATTTTTATCAAAATCATTAGGGGATTCCTCAG
>NZ_JZAM01000219.1:0-81694 GCF_000960595.1 Vibrio sp. S234-5 | reverse complement strand
CGAGCGAGCAATATTGAGCAGCTCACACTGGCGCTTTATCGGCAATGGGGTGGATTTAACCAGCGAACTCTTTCGCTGGGCTCGGTCTAACGACCGAGCACTTTGGCCAAAAAATCATTTTCCATGGTCAATTGACCGATCTTGGCGTGAAGTTTGTCCACTTCTTCGGAATTCTCTTTTCCTGTGTGATTTTCGGTGGCAAAAATCATGGCTGCGTTTTCAAGCAGCTCCTTTTTCCATGTCGAGATTTGGTTAGCGTGCAGGTTGTATTTCTGAGCTAACTCAGCGACGGTTTTATCGCCTTTAGCGGCATCGAGTGCCACCTTAGCTTTAAACTCAGGAGAGTGGTTTCTACGTTTTCTAGTCATAATCTGTCCCTGTATTGTTGGGTACTATCAAAACAGATCGACCACTTAAAGTCATGTCCGAAAATCGGGGGCCACTTCTATCGCGACGGTGCTGAAAAAAATCAGGATTTTTCGTCGTGCCATCAAAAGCGAACGCAGGAGCACGTTGGACTCTTGTAAATAGCGTACCAACTTAAGGATGCGGAAAATACGCATGACTCGCAGCAGCCGAATCACGCCCATAAACGTTGCGGAAGGGAACAGCAGAACAAGGTAGGTTGGCAAAATGGCAAGCAGATCGACCACGCCGTAAAAGCTCTTCGCATAGGCGACGGGTTTGGGCGAACAGTAGAGACGCAACAAGTACTCAATGGTAAAAAGCGCGGTAAAGCCGTATTCGAAATAACGCAGCTCTGTTGACCAAGAAGCGCGAACGGTAGGAATGGACTCTAAAACCAGCACTGACAGTGAACTGAGAATGGCAATAATGAGAGCAATATCAAAAGCTTTGCCCGCAGGAGTGTGTGTGCCAAAGATAATAACGTACAGACGGTTTTTTAACGTTTCTTGAGACATGATGCGGCTGAACATGATGTGACTAACAAATAGTATCGTAGCCACATCATAACCTTAAAGCGAAAATCAGGCTAATCCGGGGAAGAGATTTCGCAAGCCATTGGCAATAAATTCAATGCCGAGTGCGCCAAGGATCAGGCCCATAATCCGAGTGATGACGTTGATACCCGTTTGACCAAGGAAGCGCACGATAAGTGGTGCAGAGCGGAACAGCAGCCAAGAGCAAAAACTGAATATGGCGACAGTGATGACGATACCCACAGTGTCGAACATACTGGGGTAACGAGCGCCATAGACAATCGTAGAGCTGATGGCACCAGGCCCAGCCATTAAAGGCATGGCAAGTGGCACAACGCCGATCTGCTCGCGGCTAACGTATTCGGATTGTTCTTGCTTGTTTTGCTTATCTTCACCGAGCTTACCGCTCATCATTGAGAAGGCAATACTGAGCAGCAACAATCCCCCCGCGACACGAAACGAATCGAGAGAGATGCTAAACATATCCAGCAGCATTTGACCTGCAAGCAGCGACACCACCAGGATCACTGCCACCGCAATGTTCGCAGTCAGTGCCGTTTTGTGTTTTTCTTCCGGTGTCATGTGTCCTGTTAGAGAGACAAAAACAGGCATGATGCCCACCGGATTGACTGCGGCAACTAAGCCTAGGAAAAATTGCAGAAAAATAGCGATTTCGAAGTTTGACATGACGAATTCATACAGAGGGACAGGAGCTTATATTCTAGAAAAGATGCTAAGAATTGACGAGAGAAAAAACGCCTTTTGTGTGCGGTTAGACTAATCTTACCCGAGCTTACTCAGTTGGGCAGTAAACTGTGTTAACGTACGGAGAATAACTGTTCCCGTATGTAAATCCAGATGTGGAGTTGTATCATTCTGCATTTGCTTGAGTTGGGATTTGCTCATAAACGTTAACATCCACACAAAATAGATAAAAAAAACGTCACAATGTGGAGAGATAATTGAGCTTAGATATACTCTCAGTAGCACAAGATTTGGGGTCCACATGTAATTTTATGGACTAAAAATGAAACTTTTTTACAGATTGTTGTGGCTTTTTTAGTTGGTTGGTTCGATTGCTTCTTTTTTGCTCAATGACATTTTTTGTATGTTTTTCTTATAGATCATGAGCTTAATGTGTTTGTGTGCAATGGGGTACTACTTTTGAGGGATTTCGAGAGTGAGAACTGATCCAAGTCAATTATTTTCACACTCTGAAATATTATACTCAGTCCTGAAAGCAATTTACTAAGACGGTTGTTAAGTAAGTTACTGATAGACAGTCAAAACAACCAGCAAGTCGCCTTACTAAAAAGTTTTTAATATTTGTTAATTTAGGAGAATCCCTATGCCTGTAACTAATATGGCTGAACTAGATGCGATGATTGCACGCGTTAAGAAAGCACAAGAAGAATTTGCTACTTTCTCTCAAGAGCAAGTCGACAAGATCTTCCGTGCTGCTTCTCTTGCTGCAAACCAAGCGCGTATCCCGCTAGCACAAATGGCGGTTGAAGAATCTGGTATGGGTATTGTTGAAGATAAAGTAATCAAGAACCACTTTGCGTCTGAGTTCATCTACAACAAATACAAGGATGAGAAAACCTGTGGCATCCTAGAAGAAGATGACAACCTAGGTACAATGACTATCGCTGAACCTGTAGGTATCATCTGCGGTATCGTTCCAACCACTAACCCGACTTCAACCGCGATCTTCAAATCTCTGATCTCGTTGAAAACTCGTAACGGTATCATCTTCTCTCCACACCCACGTGCAAAAAATTCAACCAACGCAGCTGCGAAACTGGTTTTGGATGCTGCTGTTGCCGCTGGCGCACCAAAAGACATCATCGGTTGGATCGACCAACCTTCAGTTGAGCTTTCAAACGCACTGATGAAGCACGATGGCATTGCACTTATTCTTGCAACTGGTGGTCCAGGCATGGTGAAAGCGGCTTACTCTTCTGGTAAACCTGCGATCGGTGTAGGTGCAGGTAACGTTCCAGTCGTTATCGATGAGACTGCTGACATCAAACGTGCAGTGGCTTCTATCCTGATGTCTAAAACCTTTGATAACGGCGTAGTGTGTGCTTCTGAGCAAGCAGCAATCGTTGTTGACGAAGTATATGACGAAGTGAAAGCGCGTTTTGCTTCTCACAAAGCTTACGTTCTAAGCAAAGCAGAAGCAGAAAAAGTACGTAAGGTACTGTTAATCGATGGCGCACTGAATGCGAAAATCGTAGGTCAACCAGCAGCTGCTATTGCTGAAATGGCGGGTGTTAAAGTTCCTGCTGACACTAAAGTTCTCGTTGGTGAAGGTATTGGTAAAGTATCTTACGATGACGAATTCGCTCATGAGAAACTGTCTCCAACTCTAGGTCTATTCCGTGCTGACAACTTCGAAGACGCAGTTGCTCAAGCAGTAACTATGGTTGAGATCGGCGGTATCGGTCACACTTCTGGCCTATACACCAACCAAGACGTAAACGCAGACCGTATTCGTTACTTCGGTGACAAACTGAAGACTGCACGTATCCTTGTAAACATCCCAACTACTCACGGTGGTATCGGTGACCTGTACAACTTTAACGTTGCACCGTCTCTGACTCTGGGTTGTGGCTCATGGGGTGGTAACTCTATCTCTGAGAACGTAGGTCCTAAGCACCTAATCAACAAGAAAACTGTTGCGAAGCGAGCTGAAAACATGTTGTGGCACAAACTACCTAAGTCAATCTACTTCCGTCGTGGTAGCCTTCCAATCGCACTGAGCGATCTAGAAGGTAAAAAACGCGCATTCCTCGTTACTGACCGTTTCCTATTCAACAACGGTTATGCAGATGATGTAGTTAGCCTACTGAAAGCACAAGGCATGGAAGTTCAAACATTCTTTGATGTTGAAGCTGACCCAACTCTATCTGTTGTAGAGAAAGGCGCTGCAGCAATGCAAAGCTTCCAGCCAGACGTGATTCTAGCGCTTGGTGGTGGTTCACCAATGGATGCGGCGAAGATCATGTGGGTTATGTACGAGCACCCAGAAACTCACTTCGAAGAACTGGCAATGCGCTTTATGGATATCCGTAAACGTATCTACAAGTTCCCTAAAATGGGTAAAAAAGCGGAGCTTGTATGTATCACTACCACTTCAGGTACAGGGTCAGAAGTGACACCATTCGCGGTTGTGACTGACGACAAGACTGGCGCTAAGTACCCACTAGCGGACTACGAATTGACTCCTCAAATGGCAATCGTAGATGCGAACCTAGTGATGAACATGCCTAAGTCTCTAACCGCATTCGGTGGTTACGATGCAGTGACTCACGCTCTAGAAGCTTACGTATCGGTTCTAGCGAACGAATACTCAGACGGCCAGGCTCTGCAAGCACTTAAGATGCTAAAAGAGTACCTACCTTCAAGCTACGCGAACGGTGCAAAAGACCCAATCGCTCGTGAGAAAGTACACAACGCAGCAACTATTGCTGGTATCGCATTCGCTAACGCGTTCCTAGGTGTATGCCACTCTATGGCGCACAAGATCGGTGCTGAGTTCCACCTACCACACGGTCTGGCGAACGCACTTCTGATCTCTAACGTGGTACGTTACAACGCGAACGATAACCCAACTAAGCAAACGGCATTCTCTCAATACGACCGTCCACAAGCACGTCGTCGTTACGCAGAAGTTGCTGACCACCTAGGCCTAAGCCAAGCGGGTGACCGCACTGCGCAGAAGATTGAACGTCTACTTGCATGGTTGGATGAGCTGAAAGGTGACCTAGACATCCCAATGTCTATCCAAGCGGCTGGCGTTGCTGAAGCTGACTTCTTAGCGAAAGTTGATGAACTCGCAGTAGAAGCGTTTGATGACCAATGTACTGGTGCAAACCCACGCTACCCACTAATCGCTGAGCTGAAAGAAGTTCTAATTGCTGCTTACTACGGTAAAGCTTTCGTTGAAGGTGAAACTTTCGAAGGTACTACTGTGATCAAGAAGAAAGCAGACCAAGAAGCAGCTAAAGCTGAAGTGGTTAAAGCGAAGAAAGAAAAAGCGGACGCCTAAGTAAGACGGACATTTTGAGATAGGTTTTCGCTAGCACGAAACCTAAAAAATCGGGAAAAGAGCAAAGCCCCTATCGAAAGATAGGGGCTTTTTTACCTATTCATCAACATGAATAGTGTCGGGATTGTACATAAGGTTCGCGGTAAAAGTGAGGAAGGTGGTTAAACCTCTGCACTGACTACCCGTCCGCTAAAGTACTCGTTGGCGACAATGTACTCTGTATTGCGGATTAGTTCGTCTTGCACTTGCGCCCAGTGTGCTTCATCAACGTGATTTTGTGTATGCGACAGAGCCGGGATAACACCACCGACGCGAATATTGAAAGGGGTGAGCTCTTTGGCCCAACTGTGGGTAAAGCCAGAAACGAGCGAGGTGACGCTTTCAACGCCAGAAAAGTTTTGATAATCGGCGTGGGTGATAACATTGACGATCACGCCTTTCGTTTCGGTGTGCCGCATACGTTCAGCGCAAACCTGTCCAAAGCGATACAGCGCGCCTGCGGTGGAGGAGAGTTGTTCGACGAAACCACCATCGGCTGCATGATCGGTTAAAGACGGGAGAGGGAGCGAAGTCCAGCAGTTGACGAGCACATCGGGAACTTGCGCAAACTTTTGTTCTATCTCGGCAAATAGGCGCTGAATGGTTTCGGTTTGGTCATCACAGATGGCAATAGAACAGGCTTTGTCGGTAATCGTCGCTAACATTGTCTGTGTTTCAGCCAGCTGAGCTTTATTTTGGTCGCTCAGAATGATGGTTGCGCCGAGTTTGGCAAAGTGTAGGGCGATGGTTCGGCCGAGCAGAGAGCCTGCATTCGTTACCAAGATTAGCGCGTGCTTAATTTCCATTTCCCCGACTCCATGTGTTAGCGGTACTTTTATCATGGGAGAAAATGGGGCTTCTCAGTGTGAATAACGTCAAACTAATGACTATCTGAGTCAAGCAGAATGCCAAAGTATGTAAAAAGTCACACTTTAGTCTGCTCTTGTATTGTAACGCATTAATATTCAACAAGTTAAAGTCTAGACTGATGCGCTCAATCGGGCTTTGGCCCAAGCGGTTGACAACTGATTATACAGACCGGCTTCAGGTAGGAGTGGAGTCTTTGGCTGCGCTAACTGACGTCTTTCATGGCCGGAAAGGTTTTGATACACCTCTTCCGGGAGATCGAAGGTCTCCTCTGGCATATAGGCGAGCGCGTCGGCGATAAGGTAGTGGCTGAGTTTGCTTGAGGCGAGCCCCGCACGGTGAAACTGCTTTGCTTGCTCCGCTGAAATAGTGTAGCTGGATTGATCGCTTCTCAGTTTCTGGGGTTCGCTTAAAGCAAATTGTTGACGCAGAACTCGCTCCGTGACAGGTTGCGAGTCCGTTTCTTCTACAGGCGTTATGTGGCGTGCATCATTGGAAAACATCGATAGCAGCAAAGCAAAATCGGCACGACGACCATCATGAATGGCGTGGTTAATTCCTGTGCCAAACTGAAGCTCGTTGATGATGCCTGCTTTGTCTAAAGTATGTATTTGCATTATGCCCTCCGCCAGATGTTTTTATAGCGGCAGCAACATAGGTAACTTTAGGTAAAATAAAAGAAAAACCCGCTACGATGAGCGGGTTTGAATTAGTGACTAAATTGAACTTAAGGTGTCGCGAATTATTTCGCTAGGTTCGCTGCAACGAATTCCCAGTTAACCAGAGCCCAGAAGCCGTTCATGTAATCTGGACGTAGGTTGCGGTAGTCGATGTAGTAAGCGTGTTCCCACAGGTCAACGGTTAGCAGTGGCGTCACACCTTCTTCGGTGATCGGTGTTGCTGCGTTTGAGGTGTTAACGATGGCTAGAGAACCGTCAGCCTTTTTCACCAACCAAGTCCAAGAAGAACCGAAGTTGTTGATAGCTGAGTCAGTGAATTTTGTTTTGAACTCTTCGAAAGAACCAAATGCTGCATTGATCGCGTCAGCAACCGCACCTGTTGGCTCGCCACCTGCATTTGGCGCTAGGCAGTGCCAGTAGAAAGTATGGTTCCAAACTTGCGCTGCGTTATTGAAGATACCGCCAGTTGAAGTTTTGATGATCTCTTCTAGAGATTTGCCTTCAAACTCAGTACCTGGGATAAGGCCATTCAGTTTTACAACGTAAGTGTTGTGGTGTTTACCGTGGTGGAACTCAAGAGTTTCTGCAGAGATGTGTGGCTCAAGAGCGTCTTTTTCGTAAGGAAGAGCGGGTAGTTCAAATGCCATTGCTCGATTCTCCATCTATTTGAAGGGGTAACCTTCGATTGCTTCCAGTGTTATTTATCCGATTTTCAACCTGCTTTGGCAAGGTTGAATGTCTTTATGACTGACTTGCGCTATAGTTTAGCAAGTTTTTACTTTATTAAAAGGGCTAAGTGACAATTTCTATATGAAATTTCTTTGTCATCGCGCCCCTGATTATAGCCCTAATTTTTATGTGCTTTTTATTCTTGAGTAATAAGGTAAAATGTCGCGATTATTTGCAGTAACTCCATCTAGAGGAAGCAATGGAAACTATCGATAAAATCAAACAGCAAATCGCAGAAAACCCAATCCTTCTTTACATGAAAGGTTCTCCAAAGCTACCAAGCTGTGGTTTCTCCTCTCAAGCAGCTCAAGCTCTGATGGCTTGTGGTGAAAAGTTCGCTTATGTGGACATTCTGCAGAATCCTGACATCCGCGCCGAGCTACCAAGCTATGCACAATGGCCAACGTTCCCACAGCTTTGGGTTGAAGGTGAATTGATCGGCGGTTGCGACATCGTGATTGAGATGTTCCAAAAAGGCGAACTTCAGCCATTGATCAAAGAAGCCGCGGCACGCGCTGCGAGTAACGAAGCGGAGTAATCTCGCTTTGCTCTCCCATGGATGACGTGGTGTCAGCGTAGTGGTGATGAGCAATTATGTATAGAATACAAAGGAGCTGCTATTTGGCTCCTTTTTCTTTTTTGAGTGGGTAGAATGAAAATCAAACTATATTACGTCCATGATCCTATGTGCAGTTGGTGTTGGGGTTACAAGCCTACCTTGGACAAGCTAAAACAGCAGTTGCCTGGGGTAATCCAGTTTGAATACGTAGTCGGGGGGCTTGCTCCTGATTCGACACTGCCAATGCCACCAGAAATGCAGCAAAAGATTGAAGGGGTCTGGCATCAAATTGAGCGTCAGCTCGGTACCCGTTTTAACTATGATTTTTGGACCAAGTGCACACCCGTTCGCAGTACCTATCAAGCGTGCCGAGCGCTAATCGCGGCAGGATTTCAAGACAGCTACGAAGCAATGCTTGATGCCATCCAACAAGCGTATTATCTGCGTGCTATGTCACCGCATGAGGAGGCGACTCATCGTCAACTGGCACAGGAGCTTGGGCTGAATGTGTCACAGTTTGAGCATGATGTGAATGGTGCATTTCTTGAGGGGGTTTTTCAGGATCAATTGAGTTTCGCGAGCAGTTTGGGCGTAAGCTCCTATCCGAGTTTAGTGCTGCAAATCAACGATGCCTATTTCCTGATCGAGGTGGATTACTTTTCATCAGAATCGACGCTTAAGCAGATCCGCGAACGCATCTTACAAACGATGCCTGCGCAATCGTAGTGGTCAGAATTCCAGTTAAAACAAAGCCGCTCATTGAGCGGCTTTGTTGTTGATGGAAGTTTTTACACTACAGAATCATCGCGGCGATCCAGCCAAAAATGATCAGTGGAACGTTGTAGTGGATAAATGTGGGGACAACGGTTTCCCAAATGTGTTCATGTTGACCGTCGGCATTTAAGCCAGACGTTGGACCTAAAGTAGAGTCCGAAGCCGGTGAACCTGCGTCACCAAGTGCTGCTGCAGTACCCACTAAAGCGATGGTCGCCATCGGTGAGAAGCCAAAAGCGATCGCCAGTGGCACGTAAATGGTGGCCAGAATTGGGATAGTAGAGAATGAAGACCCAATGCCCATCGTGACCAGCAAGCCTACAACCAGCATCAGCAGTGCGGCCAGCGCTTTGTTGTCACCAATGCTAGTCGAGAGTGATTCTACTAAAGTTTCTACGCCGCCAGTCTGCTTCATTACCGCAGCAAAACCCGCCGCCGCGATCATAATGAAACCGATCATCGCCATCATGTGAACACCTTTGGTAAACACATCATGTGTTTCTTTCCATGCGATCACGCCACCAAAGGTAAACACCATGAAGCCAGCGAGCGCGCCAATGATCATCGAACCGGTGTAAAGCTGAACGCTCAGCGCGGCGATGATGCCAACGGCGGCAACCAGAATATGTTGCTTGTTCAGCCCTTGAGTCTCCTCGTGCACGACAGTGAGTTCGGTCTCTGCGTATTCGCGAGGCTTACGGTAGCTAAAGAAAATCGCAATCAATAAGCCGCAAACCATCCCTGCTCCAGGCAAGAGCATCGCGGTAGGGACTTGGCTGGCAACAACATTGTCTAGGCCGTTGTCGTGCAGGTTTTTCAGCAGAATGTTGTTGAGAAAAATACCGCCAAAGCCAACGGGTAACACCATGTATGGGGTGATGAGACCAAACGTTAGCACGCACGCGATAAGACGACGGTCTAGTTTTAGTTTGGCAAAAACGCCCAGTAGAGGTGGAATCAAAATGGGGATAAAGGCGATATGCACAGGGATAACGTTTTGCGACGACATAGTCACCAGCACTAGCGCCACGAGCACGGCATATTTGAGGCCGGTGGTTGAAGCGGCGCTATCTTTACCGTTGAGGCGTTTGATGACGCTTTGCGCCAAAAGGTCGGTGATGCCTGATTTGGAAATCGCCACCGCAAAAGTACCTAGCATGGCGTAACTTAAAGCAATCGTTGCGCCGCCACCAAGACCGCTCTCAAACGCGGCAATGGTATCGCCGAGATCCATGCCAGCCACCAAGCCACCTACGATGGCACTGAACGTGAGGGCGACCACCACGTTCACTCGCATCAATGCCAAAATCAGCATGACGCAAACAGAAATAACAACAGGATTCATAGTTTTCTCAGGAAGTTGTGTTTACTTATTATTGTCTTCATCATCGACAAGCGGCCAGCCACCTAACGCTTTCCACTTATTGACAATGCCGCAAAATAGCTCTGCGGTTTTCTCGGTATCGTATAGGGCAGAATGCGCCTCACGATTATCAAATTCCATCCCAGCGGTTTTACACGCTTTGGCTAACACCGTTTGGCCATAAGCCAAACCACTTAAAGTGGCGGTATCAAAGGTGGCAAAGGGATGGAAAGGGATACGTTTTAGCTTGCAGCGCTCGTTGGCAGCGTTGACAAAGCTGAGGTCAAATGCGGCATTGTGGGCCACCATGATGGCGCGGCCACAGTCTGCCGCTTTTTGCTCTTTGCGGATCAGTTTGTAGATCTCTTTGAGCGCTTCCTGTTCAGTCACAGCGCCGCGCAGTGGGCTAAAAGGGTCGCGGATGCCATTAAATTCTAAGGCTTCCTTTTCTATATTGGCCCCTTCGAATGGTTCGACATGAAAGTGAATGGTTGATGCGGGGTGAAGGTCGCCATGTTCATCCATTTTCAACGTGATGGCGCAAATTTCCAAAAGTGCATCAGTTTTTGCATTAAACCCGGCAGTTTCAACGTCTACGACGACAGGAAAATAGCCGCGAAAACGTTTTTTTAGGGTCTGTGCTGTGTTTTCTACAGTCATGTTTCTATTTATTTGTGTGACAAAGACGGCATTATTACAGATTATGACGGCGAAAAAAACGCTACAGAAAGAGAAAACGGCAAAAGTTTACGGGTTTGATGGCTAGATTCTTGCATGTAAATTTCGAAATGAAGTTGGGTAATGTACGTTGGCAACCTTGCCAGAGCGTGCAGATGATTGAAGAGATGTTGCCGATAATGAAAATGTGGCTTGTAACCAGTAGTCTAGTGCTAACCACTTTTGCCTCTGTCTCCGTGATGGCGATGGACAAACGTTATGTGGCCACGCCTCAGCAATCTCAGTGGGAGATGGTGGTTAATTCGCCGCTGGAATGTCGCTTGGTGCATCCCATTCCGAACTTTGGCGACGCGGAGTTTTCTTCGCGTGCCAGCAAAAAAATCGTGCTCGATTTTGAGCTGAAAATGCGTCGCCCGATGGGGGAAACGCGTAATGTGAGCTTGATTTCGATGCCGCCACCTTGGCGTCCTGGCGAGCCAGCCGATCGCCTAACCACGCTCAAATTCTTTAAACAGTTTGATGGCTATGTGGGCGGTCAGACCGCTTGGGGCATTTTGACCGAGCTGGAGAAAGGGCGTTATCCGACGTTCAGCTATCAAGATTGGCAAAGCCGCAATCAGCGTATTGAAGTGGTGCTTTCGTCGGTGCTGTTTCAGCAAAAATACAATGCGTTTAGCGACTGCATCGCTAACTTACTGCCGTACAGTTTTGAAGATATCTCCTTCACCATTCTGCATTACGAGCGTAACGGCGACAAACTGACCAAAGCGTCGCAAAAACGTCTTTCGCAAATCGCCGAATACGTGCGCTACAACACCGATATTGATCTGGTGTTAGTCTCCACTTATACCGATTCGACGGATGGCACTAGCCTTAGTCAGAACCTTTCTGAGCGCAGGGCGGAATCGCTGCGGGAGTACTTCAAAGCGCTGGGGCTGACAGAAGATCGCATTCAAGTACAAGGCTTTGGCAAACGTCGCCCAATTGCCGACAACGCGACGCCCATCGGCAAAGATAAGAACCGCCGCGTCGTTATTTCGCTAGGCAGGACCGAAGTATAAGTTCAGTTGAGCCTAAATTTGGCGATAATTTCGCATTGGGTTGCGGTATCGATCTTCTCTACCAACTGCGCAATTTTTGGGTTTGGATGACGTTTTAGGAAATCAAACAGCGCTTTTTTACAACAGCCGATGGAATCAATAAAGTTCTCGCATTGATGCTGTGGGCACTGCGGGATCAAGGTCAGCACTTTTTCTGAAGCGAGCTGCAAGTACTTGAGTTCATACTCGGTGTCACCAGCCCAACGCCAGAATTGCGCTAGATTATGACAAGAGATAACCGAAATTAAGATCTTATCATCGGCTTCAATCTCACCGCTATTGGCTATCTCATCACTGAGTGCCAAAGCTTGTTGGTAGTGCAGAATACTGCGAATTGGATCGTCGAGTTGCAGTGCAGTGTCTGCCAATAAGGTGTGTTTTTCCCACTCGTTTATCATGCTTTTCTTCCACTTAGCCAAACTCTCATCAATCTAAATGAAAATAATTCTCATGTAAAGTGGCGTGAATGAAACAAAAAAGAGGAAGCGCTTGGCTTCCTCTCTCAAATCACTCAGTGTGTCAAACAGCGTTTATCACACCTCAGAATGTCCGGCTTAGCCTTCCAATCCTGCAGATGCTTGTTTGTTCTGAATCAGTTCAATCATGTAGCCATCGGGATCTTTGACAAACGCGATGTGCGTTGTGCCGCCTTTTACCGGGCCCGCTTCGCGCGTGACGTTGCCGCCTGCCGCTTTGATGGCATCACAAGTGGTATAAATATCATCGACACCAATCGCAATATGGCCGAACGCGGTCCCCAGATCGTACTCAGACTTGCCCCAGTTATAGGTCAATTCGATCACTGCGCCTTGTGACTCGTCACCGTAGCCAAGGAAAGCCAAGGTGTACTCGTATTCCTTGTTCTCGTTCTTGCGCAGCAGTTGCATACCCATGACTTCGGTATAAAACTGAATAGATTTGTCTAAATCTCCCACACGTAGCATGGTGTGTAAAATGCGACCATTTGACATTGTTTGCTCCTAATTAATCGAACTTAGCTCTCTGGGTAGACCTTCTCTTTGAACTCACAAAGGTCTTCTATAATACAACTCCCACAACGCGGCTTTCTGGCGATACAGGTATAACGGCCGTGGAGAATCAACCAGTGATGGACGTCAAGTTTAAATTCCTTGGGCACCACTTTCAGCAGTTTTTGCTCCACTTCATCCACATTTTTACCGATGGCAAACCTGGTGCGGTTAGATACACGAAAAATGTGTGTATCAACGGCAATCGTTGGCCAGCCAAACGCAGTATTGAGCACCACATTAGCCGTTTTGCGTCCAACGCCCGGTAAGGCTTCGAGTGCTGCTCGGTCTTCTGGCACTTCACCGCCGTGTTTTTCCAGCAGAATCTGGCAGGTTTTGATGGTGTTTTCTGCTTTCGAGTTAAACAGGCCGATGGTTTTGATGTACTCTTTTAAGCCGTCGACCCCTAAATCTAAGATGCTTTGCGGGGTATTTGCCACTGGGAAAAGTTTGTCCGTGGCTTTGTTGACGCTCACATCCGTTGCTTGGGCTGAGAGCAGTACAGCGATAAGCAGTTCAAACGGTGAATTCCAATTGAGCTCCGTTTGTGGGTTGGGATTGTGCTCGCGCAAACGCTGCAAGATTTGAATTCGTTTTTCTTTGTTCATGCTGACTTCCAAGGGAAAGGCTTAGCGCTAGGAGAATTATAATGGCCGCTAAGCCGATAAAACCGATTAGGCGTTTGTGACGCGCACGCGCTCTATTGCCGGTTTTTCTTGTTGAGGCTGACGTGCTTTGAGATTAGCATCAATCACGTTTTTCAGGGCAATCAAAAAGCCGACGCCAATAAATGCGCCCGGTGGCAACAAGGCTAATAAAAAGCTGGTGTCAAAATGGAATATTTCTATACGCAGTGCGGCGGCCCAATCTCCCAGTAATAAATCGGCGCCATCAAAGAGTGTCCCGTTGCCGAGAATTTCACGCATCGCGCCGAGCACGACCAAAACGCTGGTCATGCCCATCCCCATCCAAAAGCCGTCTAACGCTGCGGGCAACACCTCATTTTTAGAGGCATACGCTTCTGCGCGGCCGATGATGATGCAGTTTGTGACGATCAAAGGAATGAAAATCCCAAGAGAGAGATAGAGTCCGTAAGCATAGGCATTCATCAGCAATTGCACGCAGCTTACTAAAGACGCGATGATCATGACGAACACAGGTATGCGGATCTCTTTCGGGACATGATTGCGCATCAAAGAGACACTGACGTTTGAGCCAACCAACACCAGCAAGGTAGCAATACCAAGGCCAAGCGCATTGGTGACGGTTGAGGAGACAGCAAGCAGTGGGCACAACCCGAGCAGTTGAACCAGCGCGGGGTTATTGCTCCACATGCCGTTTTTCAGCAAAGTTTTATGTTCACTCATGGCGGTTCTCTCCACAGTTTAATGGCTGGGTCAGAAGTTGCTGGCGATTGGCGTTGACAAACTCTACCGTATTACGCACCGCTTTTACAACGGCACGGGGTGTAATGGTCGCGCCAGTAAATTGGTCGAAATCGCCGCCATCTTTGCGCACATTCCAACGGTCATAATTGTTTTCATTGAGTTGCTTACCGGAAAAACTGCTGATCCAATCGCTCACACGTAAGTCAATCTTATCACCCAATCCGGGTGTTTCTTGATGGCCGAGAACGCGAGTTGCCAAAACTGTACCTGTATTATCAATGCCTGTAATGATTTTAATCGCGCCGTTATAGCCATCTGGAGCGATGGATTCAATCGCGATTGCGGTTGGTTCACCGTTCAAGGTCGCGATGTAAGCGGGCATGGCTTTATCGGTGCCAAGCGCTGGATTGGTGAGCAAAATACAGGATTCAAACAGCAGATTATCGTGCATCTGTTTGGGAATCACCTGATTGAGCACCGAAGAGAGCTGCGCTTGCTCTTGGCGCTTGATCTGATCTTTGGTGAAATATTGGGTAACGGCCACCAAACCTGTGGTGACACAGGCGAAAATAGCGAGCGTTAATCCGTTGTGACGAATGGCGTTAATCATGCACTTTTCCTGTTTAGTGTCCGTAAGTTCGAGGTTTGGTGTAGTAGTCGATCAACGGTACACACATATTGGCTAACAGAACGGCAAAGGCGACCCCATCAGGGTATCCGCCCCAACTGCGAATCACGAAAACCAAGGTGCCGATGATGGCGCCAAAGATCAATCGACCTTTCACCGTGGTGGATGCAGATACCGGGTCGGTGGCGATAAAAAACGCGCCGAGCATGGTTGCGCCCGAGAGCAGATGAAGGACTGGAGAAGCGGTTTCGCCAGGCGCAAACAGCGCAAATAGACTGCTGAGTACCGCTAATGCGCCAAGAAACCCTGCTGGAATGTGCCATTGGATGATTCTTTGTTTGATAAGCACCAAGCCGCCGAGCAGATAGGCGAGGTTTACCCACTGCCAGCCGAGCCCTGCCAAGCCTTCAAAGATCGGCTGTTGAAGAATCTCTGAGGGTGTCGCACCAGCGCGTAGCCCAGTTTTGAAAGCATCCAGTGGCGTCGCTGTGGTGATGCCATCGATGCCTGCACGCACTTGCTGGAGTGAAGAGCCATCAAGCGTCAAACCACGAAAAATTAGGGAAAGTGTATCGCCAAAAGTGGTGGCTTCACGGCCAACGGTTTGCCCAATCTCTTGCAGCATGCTTGGCTCATTCCAACTGGTCATTTGCACCGGAAATGAGATCAGCAGAACTACGTAAGCGACCATGGCCGGATTGAATGGGTTTTGTCCCAAGCCGCCATAAAGGTGCTTGGCAATCACGATGGCAAACACCAAACCAATGGCGATGATCCACCAAGGCGCCAAAGGCGGGATCGCGACAGCGAGTAACCATGCCGTGACGAGGGCGCTGTTATCGCGTAAAGCGCGCGCTGGTGAACGTTTTCTCAACAGCATGACCAAGGCTTCTAAACTCAACGCAAGGGTGATGGCCATGATCAGTTGAATCAAGGTGCCCCAGCCGAAAAAGTAGCTTTGTGCAATCAAGCCAGGCAAGGCACACAATGCGACCCATTTCATCAGGTCAGGCGTGCTGCGTCGATTATGGGCGTGTGGTGAACTGGCAATAAAAAACGACATTACTCGTTCTCCTCAGACTGATTCTTTTCTGCTTGTTGTTGTGCTTTGCGTGCTTTAGCGCGGGCAATCGCGGCTGCGACGGCGGCTTTTTTCGGATCGTCTTGCGTTTCGGCTGCTTCTGCTGGCGCTGCAACTGCCTCTTCACTTTGCGCTTTACGGGCTTTGGCGCGGGCAATGGCGGCCGCAACGGCGGCTTTTTTCGGGTCGTCTTGCGCTTCGGCTGCTTCTGTCGGCGCTTCAGCCTGCTCATCACTTTGCGCTTTACGCGCTTTGGCGCGGGCAATAGCGGCCGCGACGGCGGCTTTTTTCGGATCGTCTTGCGTTTCGGCTGCTTCTGCTGGCGCTGCAACTGCCTCTTCACTTTGTGCTTTACGCGCTTTGGCGCGGGCAATGGCGGCTGCGACGGCGGCTTTTTTCGGATCGTCTTGCACTTCGGCTGGTTCTGTAGGCGCTGCAACTGCCTCTTCACTTTGCGCTTTACGCGCTTTAGCGCGGGCAATGGCGGCCGCGACGGCGGCTTTTTTCGGGTCGTCTTGCACTTCGGCTGGTTCTGTCGGCGCTCCAGCCTGCTCTTCACTTTGTGCTTTGCGCGCTTTAGCGCGGGCAATGGCGGCTGCGACAGCGGCTTTCGGGTCGGAACTCTTGGCCTCTTCGTCAACGCTTGGTGGCGTTTCTTTGGCCGCTTTACGCTCGCGAGCGAGGCGCTTACGTTCTTCACGCAGCTTGACCATTTCGGCATTATCAGGTTCGGTTTCCCCTGCTTGTAAAGCCTGCGCTTGCTTTGCTTTCGCTTTGGCAATCGCGGCGGCAACGGCAGGTTTGACTTCGGTTTGCGAGCTGTTTTCTTGCGCTTTCTGAGCTTTAACTCGCGCAATCGCCGCGGCAATCGCATCATCGCCGCCAGTTGATTTCATCTCTTTCCGGCGATCATCAGCCGCTTTCTTAAAGCGGTTTTCCCGTTCCTCTTTTTCTCGCTCAAGGCGTGCTTTTTTCTCTTCAAAACGCTGTTTAGCGCGCTCGGCGGCTTCGGCTTCTTGAGCGCGAGTGCGGATTTCAGCTTTTGCTTGGCGATAGTAGTTGACCAGTGGGATTTCACTCGGGCAGACGTAAGCACAAGCGCCGCACTCGATACAATCTTTCAGGTTGAGCTCGGTGCACTTTTCGTACTCTTGCGCTTTGGCGTGCCATTGCAACTGCTGAGGCAAAAGCGATGCAGGGCAGGCTTCTGCGCACGCGCCACAGCGAATACAGTCCATCTCATAACGAGATGGCTCAATTTCCCGACGGGTTGGCGCGAGAATGCAGTTCGAGGTTTTGGTGATTGGCACATGCGCGTGCGGCAGGCTAAAGCCCATCATCGGACCGCCCATAATCAGGCGCGGCAGTTTCTTATCGGCTTGATAGCCAAATTCGTCCAGCAGTGCTTGCACTGGTGTGCCAAGTAAAGCCCAAACGTTGCGTGGCTGTTTGAAGGTATTACCCGTGAGAGTCACAATGCGGCTGACCATCGGCTCGCCATCGACAATCGCTCGTTTGACCGCGTAGAGTGAGCCGACGTTCTGTACCAAAATACCGATATCGGCAGGAATGCCACCGGCGGGCACTTCTTTGTTGGTCAACACTTTGATCAGTTGTTTTTCACCGCCAGAAGGGTATTTGGTCGGGATAACGCGAATCACGATATCTTTGTTGATGGCGGCTTTTTCTAACGCCGCGATGGCAAGGGGTTTGTTGTCTTCAATGCCGATGATGGTGAGCTGAGGCTTTAAAATATGCTCTACAATTTCAATCCCTTGGATAACTTCGTCGGCGTGCTCTTGCAGCAGTTTGTCGTCTGCGGTGATGTAAGGTTCGCACTCGGCGGCGTTGACAATCAGAATGTCAGTACGACTCAGCCCAGATTGCAGTTTTTTGGCGGTCGGAAAGCCAGCGCCGCCCATACCGGAAATACCCGCCATGCGGATGAGATCGACCAATGTTTCCGCATCGCACTGAGTGTAATCGCTCACAGGTTGCTTGGGTGCCCATGCATCTTGGCCGTCTGGGCGAATAACAATACACAACTCACTTAAGCCGGAAGGGTGCGCGGTGGTTCTTGGCTCAATCGCCGTCACAATACCAGAGGTGGACGCATGTACTGGCAGAGTAAAGCCCGTGGTTGACTGGGTGAGCGCCTGCCCTTTGAGTACGTGCTCGCCAATGTTGACCAACAGATTGCCCGCTTTGCCAATGTGCTGTTTAAGCGGCAAAACGATTTCTTGCGGGATGGAAGCAAAAACCAGCTCTTGCTGGTTAGATTGGGTTTTGTTTTCGGCCGGATGAATCCCTCCGGGGAAGTCCCACAGGGCGCCAGTACGAATTTGTTCAATCAAAGACAACATGCTGCCCCTTAATTGTTATTGTTGCTGCCCGAAGCGCGGTGCGTATCTGCCTCGGTAATGTTGACCACAGGGATAGTATTTAGCTGCCATTTCCAGCTCTCTGGAGTGGCTGTAAGCGGGATCATCTCAATACAATCCGTTGGACATGGCGCAACACATAAATCACAGCCAGTACATTCATCCTTGATCACCGTATGCAGGGCCTTGGTGCCACCGACGATCGCATCCACTGGGCATGCTTGAATACACTTAGTACAGCCGATGCACATGTCTTCATGAATGAAGGCCACGGTTTTGACTTTGCCCTCTAAATCATGAGCCGATTCTTGCGCCTCAACGCCCATCAGATCGGCCAGCTTTTCTATGGTTGCTTGCCCACCGGGAGGGCATTTATTGATGCTGTCGCCATTGGCGATCGCTTCTGCGTAAGGTCGACAACCAGGGTAGCCACATTGACCACATTGAGTTTGTGGCAAAATGGCATCGATTTGATCGACGATGGGGTCGGCTTCGACTTTAAAACGGATCGAAGCGAAACCAAGAATGGCGCCAAACAGCGCCGCCAAAATGGCGATCGCGATAACCGCGATTAAAATGGTACTCATGCTATCTTACCAACCCGGTGAAACCGAGAAATGCCAGAGACATCAAACCTGCGGTGATCATCGCAATCGAAGCGCCTTTGAAAGGAACGGGCACGTCGGCGGCGTTAATGCGTTCACGCATAGCAGCAAAGAGGATCAACACCAGCGAAAAGCCCACTGCGGCACCAAAACCGTAAATGATCGATTGGATGAAAGTGTGGTTTTCATTGATATTGAGCAGCGCAACGCCAAGTACTGCACAGTTGGTGGTAATCAATGGCAGGAAGATGCCCAACAGACGATAGAGGGTTGGGCTGGTTTTATGCACCACCATTTCGGTGAACTGTACCACGACGGCAATTACGAGAATAAAACTCATGGTTCTGAGGTATTCAATCGCAAGCGGGCGGAGAATGTAGCTTTCCACTAAATAGGCGCATACAGAAGCCAGAGTGAGGACAAACGTAGTCGCAAGCCCCATGCCGATGGCTGTTTCCAGCTTTTTCGACACCCCCATAAATGGACACAGGCCCAAAAACTTCACCAGTACAAAGTTGTTTACCAACACAGTGCCAATCAACAACAAGAGATATTCGGTCATAGTTATAACGTTCTTCAATTCCGATCTCGGTATTATCGTGCTTTGTTACGTCAATAACAACCAATGAAAGCTAAGGTTTTTGTATAGCTGGCTGAAATTTATACGTTATGCAACCGCTCGGACAAGCAGAGCCGAGAAACGTCGCCGTGGATGGGAAAGAAAGCCGTTGGCAACGCAATCAAAGAGTGGAATGAAGTCGGTCGTGTATTTTGAATGAAATTGGCTAACGTGATTTGTTTTTGGCACTTAATAATTCATCTGGCCCGTTAGCCCAATCTCGAGGCGAAATGCACTTATGCCGCCTTTTGGTACAAACACAAAAAGGCCGTCACTGCGCGCTCCGTGGAAAGACGAAGCTGTTCTGATGACGGTTGTTCGATCGCGCCTAACACGTAAGGTTCATGATATTCCGAGTAGAGCAGCGCTTTAAACTGCATGGCGGCCACCCAAGGATCGCAAGGCACCAATACCCCTTGTTTCGTCTGTAAGGAGAGATAATTTCTCATCCGGGTCCAGCCTCGCTTTGGACCATTTTCATAGAAATGTTTACCAATGTCTGAGCGCTCCGCATCATGAATCGCCATACGATAAATAGCCATCACCTCAGGACGCAGAACTGATTTTAGAAAATTGTAACCAAATTCTAATAGTGCGCTGCGGATGTCACTATTTTGCTCAAGTGCGAGGAATGAATTGGAAATTTGTGATGCAGCACATTGCTCCATAACGGCAGAAAAGATCTCTTCTTTTGAGCAGAAATAGTTGTAAAGCGTCGCTTTTGAGCCGCCCAGTTGCTTTGATATATGTGACATAGAAGTCTGCTCAAATCCTTGTTTAGTAAAGGATTCTTTGGCTATATCCAAAATGGCTTGGCGCTTTTCATCGCTTTTAACTCGCATCTCTCTTACCAATTCCAACCGAAAAAATGGGGTTAAGTTTCTCTTGACGGTTTCCTGATGTCAAGAGTATAACTGTACAGTACGGTTTAGTTATTTAGTCAAAAACGTTCAATTTGACTGCTGCCTAACGAAAACGGCGCAACTGGTGTGCGCCGTTCTCATTTCCCCTTGATTTCCAGATGAAGCCAATCTTCAAAGGCTCCATCGTGCATTTTTGACGAAGGTTCACTATATGACATCTCCAACCAAAGAAGAGACAGGCCAAGATTTTGATGCCGCACGCGCTGCTCAATCGCGCAAAAAAGGATTCCTCGCTTTAGCTGCCGCCGTGGCCATTGCGGCGAGCGGCTATACAGCCTATTGGCACTTTGTCGGATCTCATTTTGTAACTACGGACAACGCATACACCGCCGCTGAAGTGGCAGAAGTGACGCCTGCAGTGGGCGGTATTGTCGCGAACGTAAACGTCGTGGATACCCAATATGTGAATCAGGGAGATGTCTTGGTGCAAATTGATGATACCGATGCCCGTTTAGCACTGCGCCAAGCGGAGGCGGATCTGGCTTTAGCCATCCGTCGTGTGCGTAGCTATCTGGCAAACGATGAAGGGCTGACCGCGTTAGTCGAAGCGCAAGAAGCGAATGAGCAACGAGCGCAAGCACAGCTCAATGCCGCCAAAGCCGATTTTGAGCGTGCCAAAATTGATTTGAGCCGCAGAGAAGATCTGCTGCGCTCTGGTTCGGTATCGAAAGAGGAGTTGACCAACGCGAAAACACAATTTGCTCAAGCTAAGGCCAATCTCAATGCGGCCAAAGCTGCCATGGCACAAGCGCAAGCGAATAAGTTATCCAGCATCGGCTCGCAGAAAGCCAATGCGGCATTGACAGACAACACTACGCTGGAAAATAACCCGGAAGTGTTGCTGGCCAAAGCGCGCTATGAGCAAGCGAAAATTGACTTGGAGCGTACCGTGATCCGTGCGCCAATCAGTGGTGTTGTTGCCAAGCGTCAGGTCCAGATTGGTCGCCGTGTGCAAGTTGGCGTGCCGCTGATGAGTGTGGTTCCCCTGCATAACATTTATGTCGATGCCAATTTTAAAGAGGTGGAGCTGCGCGATGTCAAAGTGGGCCAAGAAGTCACTCTAAAAGCCGATCTGTACGGCGATGAGGTGCTTTATCACGGTGTCATTGCCGGATTTTCTGGCGGTACAGGCGCCGCGTTCTCCATGATCCCGGCACAAAATGCGACCGGTAACTGGATTAAAGTGGTGCAACGCTTGCCTGTGCGCGTCGAGATCGATCCCAAGGATTTGCAAGCACATCCATTGCAAGTCGGTTTATCGATGGAAGTGACGGTCGATACCACCACCGATACTCACGGGCAAACCTTAGTCAACTATCGCGCAATTAAACTGGCCAACCAAGGTTAAGGAGGCGACATGAGTCATTCCTCCGACCAAGCGATCCAGCCCCTATCCGGAGGGGCACTCTTTATCGGCGCGCTCTGTTTGGCGATGGCCAATTTTCTTGCCATTCTCGATACCACCATCGCGAACGTTTCGGTTTCCAATATCGCAGGTAGCCTCGGTACGTCGACCAGTCAGGGCACTTACGTGATTACCTCATATGCGGTGGCTGAGGCGATTTCCGTTCCATTAACTGGCTGGCTCGCGTCGCGTTTTGGATCAATTCGCGTATTTGTCACTTGCTTTATCTTGTTTGGCGTTTTTTCACTGCTCTGCGGTATGGCGGACAGCATGAGCACATTGGTGATGTTTCGTGTTTTTCTTGGCTTCGCGGGTGGCCCTCTGATGCCTTTATCGCAAACCTTGATGATTCGCATCTTTCCCAAGCACAAGAGTCACGCGGCGATAGGCATTTGGAGTATGACCACCTTGATTGCGCCGATAATGGGGCCAATACTCGGTGGGTATTTGTGTGACCAATACAGCTGGCCTTACATCTTCATGGTGAAAATGCCGTTTGCCATCATTGCGGGCTTGTTGTGCTGGAAACTGCTGCAGAGATTTGAAACCAAGACGGCGAAAGCAAAAATCGACAAAGTGGGTCTGCTGCTGTTGGTCGTTTGGGTAGCCGCACTGCAATTGATGTTGGATGAAGGTAAAGATCACGACTGGTTTGAATCGTCTCGAATTATCTTTTTGGCGGTAGTGGCGGTGATTGGTTTTATTGCGTTTCTGATATGGGAACTGACCGAAAAGAATCCCGTTGTAGATCTCAAAGTCTTTCGCCATCGAGGCTACAGCATGAGTATGGTGACGCTTTCCTTGGCCTTTGGTGCTTTCTTTAGCATCTCTGTGTTGACGCCGCTCTGGCTACAAATCTACATGGGCTATACCGCCACCATCTCCGGTTTCGCGACGGCGAAAATGGGCATTTTAGCGGTGTTTTTAGCGCCGATTGTTGCCAACTTGGCTGCAAAATATGATCCTCGACCATTCGTCTTTACTGGGGTGATGTGGCTTGGGCTTTGGACCTTATATCGCAGTTTCGGTTCGGTCGAGATGACCTTCGCCCAGATCAGTTGGCCGCTGTTTTTCCAAGGTATCGGCATGCCGCTGTTTTTTGTGCCGCTGACTGCGATTGCGTTGGGAAGTGTCAAACCGCATGAAATGGAATCTGCGGCAGGACTAATGAATTTTATCCGCACCTTATCCGGCGCGTTTGCCACATCGATGATCAATACCTCGTGGGAGCATGAAACGCGGTATGTTCATGCGGAGTTAGCAGGCTTAACCGATCGCAGTGGTGTGGCGCTACAAGCAATGCAAAATGGCGGAATGAGTGCCGAGCAAGCGCGCTCTAGCATGGATTGGATGCTGCAAGGGCAAAGTGTCATGATCGCGACTAACCAACTGTTTATGGTTATCGCGTGTATCTTTGCGCTGGCCGCTTGCATGATATGGCTAGCGCCTAAGCCCAAACGAGGCGTCGATACCTCGTCGGTACACTGATTCGTCGATTTCACAGACAAAAAAAGCCACATCTTGCGATGTGGCTTTTTTATGAATTTGGCTCCTCCTGCTGGGCTCGAACCAGCGACCTGCGGATTAACAGTCCGTCGCTCTACCGACTGAGCTAAGGAGGAAAGGTCGTGCTAAAAAGCGGGGCGAATGTTACTGATCGAATGATTTCCTGTCAATAGCAAGTCATGTCTGAGACACACATTTTTGCTTTAAAAAAAGCTTTACTTTTCTGTATGCCTTACAGTTCAAAGGCTGAGTTTACTTATCCACCAAAATTGTGGATAAGTGTGTGAGTTAAACTTTAGCAAATAGATTGGGTGGATAATTTAGGTAGTAAACTCTAAAAAATAATGACGAATTGCTAATGTTAATTTAATGATTTTTATCGAATAACTTAAAAATATGACACGGATCCAAGATGTGGCTGAAATGGTTTGCGAGTCGCGGAATAGCAAGAAAACAGACAGAAAGGATCTATTTTGGGGAAAACTTGTGGAAGAATATTTCGCTGTTAAAGCCAGTTAAGCAGCAAAATGGGCGAAGATAATATCAAGTCATTGTCAGGAAATCCAGAAAAAACTCTGTACGGTTTTGCCTAAACGCAGTTCAGGTAAAATCGACAAACGCTTGTTGCACTGTCATTCTCCAGAGATGATGTGTATATTTATACAGCTTTGAATCGCAGCCATCAGAAACGGGGAAGATATGAGCAAAGTATTTGATTTAGTTTCGGAATATGCGCCATCCGGAGACCAACCAAGTGCAATTAAGCAATTGGTCGAAGGATTAGATTCCGGTTTGGCCCACCAAACTTTATTGGGTGTGACGGGATCAGGCAAAACTTTTACTCTAGCGAATGTCATAGCGCAAGCACAGCGTCCCGCGATCCTGTTGGCCCCCAACAAAACCCTAGCGGCTCAGTTGTACGGCGAGATGAAAGCTTTTTTCCCCAACAACGCCGTTGAGTTTTTCGTCTCTTACTACGATTACTATCAACCCGAAGCGTACGTTCCCACCACCGACACCTTTATCGAGAAAGATGCATCCATCAATGCGCATATTGAGCAGATGCGTTTATCGGCCACCAAAGCGCTGCTGGAGCGAAAAGACGCGATTATTGTCGCTTCGGTTTCCGCTATTTATGGTTTGGGCGATCCTGAAGCGTATTTGCAGATGATGCTGCATATTCGTCGTGGTGACGTGATGGAACAACGCGATATTTTACGCCGATTGGCTGAACTGCAATACAGTCGCAACGACATTGCCTTCGAGCGAGGGCAGTTTAGAGTCCGTGGTGAAGTGATTGATATTTTTCCCGCCGAGTCCGATCAAGATGCGGTACGAGTAGAAATGTTTGACGATGAAATTGATTGCATCAGTATTTTTGATCCCTTGACAGGCGTGATTAAGCAGCGTGACATTCCTCGCTTTACGGTTTACCCCAAAACGCACTACGTGACGCCGCGTGATCGCATTCTCGAAGCGATTGAGAATATCAAGAAAGAGTTACTTCAGCGTCAAACCTATTTACGAGAGAACAATAAATTACTCGAAGATCAGCGTATTACCCAACGCACTCAATTTGATATTGAGATGATGCTCGAACTTGGTTTCTGCTCGGGTATTGAAAACTACTCTCGTTATCTCAGTGGACGTTCAGAAGGCGAGCCGCCACCCACCTTGTTTGATTATCTCCCGCATGATGGCTTGCTGATCATCGACGAATCGCACGTGACCGTTCCGCAAATCGGCGCGATGTACAAAGGCGACCGATCGCGTAAAGAGACCTTGGTGGAATACGGGTTTCGCTTGCCATCCGCGCTGGATAACCGTCCTCTGAAGTTTGATGAGTTTGAAGCGCTCGCCCCACAAACCATTTTTGTATCGGCCACGCCCGGTAATTATGAGCTGGAAAAATCGGCGGGTGAAATTGCTGATCAGGTCGTGCGCCCGACAGGATTATTGGATCCGATCTTGGAAGTGCGCCCGGTGTCGACTCAGGTCGATGATCTGCTTTCGGAGATTCGTCTGCGCGCCGTGAAAGACGAACGGGTCCTGGTGACCACGCTAACCAAACGCATGGCGGAAGATTTGACCGAATATCTGCATGAACACGACGTCAAAGTACGCTATCTGCACTCGGACATCGACACGGTTGAGCGGGTGGAGATTATCCGTGACTTGCGCCTGGGTGAGTTTGATGTGCTGGTGGGTATCAACTTACTGCGAGAAGGTCTCGACATGCCTGAGGTGTCGCTGGTGGCTATTCTGGATGCTGATAAAGAGGGGTTCTTACGTTCGGAACGCTCTCTGATTCAAACGATTGGCCGCGCAGCGCGTAACTTAAATGGTAAAGCCATCCTGTACGCGGACAACATCACCAAATCAATGCAAAAGGCGATGGATGAAACCGATCGTCGTCGAGAGAAACAGCAAGCCTACAACGAGCAAATGGGCATCCAGCCGCAAGCGCTAAAACGCAATATCAAAGATATTATGGAACTGGGAGACATAGCCAAGAGCCGCAAGCAGAAGAGCAGCAAAATGGTGCCTCTGTCTAAAGTGGCTGAGCCTTCTCAGACCTACGACATCCTGTCTCCGCAGCAGCTTGAGAAAGAGATCAGTAAATTGGAAGCTCAGATGTACAAGCATGCACGTGATCTGGAATTTGAGTTGGCTGCAGAGAAGCGCGATCAAATTGAAAAGCTGCGTCAGCAATTTATCGCCAATAGCTAAAGGCCCACTTTCAATCTCAGACGCAAAAAAAAGCCAACAGCGTTTTCACTATTGGCTACGGTTGCGAACACGAAGTTCACTAACAACGTCAGTTGGCTAGGTGACCTAAAAGGTCATCCAGCCTTTGCATCGTTTATGCCAATCTTTGTGGTTCTCTTTGCTTGATTTTTGAACATATTTCCGAAAAAGCACGTTTGTAATTTGCAAAATGCATCGCGCAATGCGATTATTGTTCGAAACACAAATAAAACTTGGCTAGATTATGCAACATACTACTGATGCGCCGCGCTCGCGTTACCTTCTCATGGTGGAAGATACTGCGTCTGTCGCGGCTTTATACCGATCCTATTTAACACCATTGGGTATCGACATTAATATTGTTGGTACCGGACGAGATGCGATTGAAAGTCTCAAACACCGAATCCCGGATCTGATCCTGCTTGATTTAAGATTGCCTGACATGACTGGAATGGATGTCCTGCACGCAGTGAAAGCCAGTCATCCCGATGTCCCGATAATCTTTATGACCGCGCACGGTTCGATAGATACTGCAGTCGAGGCGATGCGTCATGGCTCGCAAGACTTCTTGATTAAACCTTGTGAAGCAGACCGCTTGCGGGTCACGGTCAATAACGCCATTCGTAAAGCCAGCAAACTGAAAAATGAAGCTGACAGTCCAGCTAATCAGAATTACCAAGGTTTCATCGGTAGTAGTCAAAAAATGCAGCAGGTGTACCGCACCATAGACTCAGCGGCGAGCAGCAAAGCGAGTATTTTCATCACCGGAGAAAGTGGCACAGGTAAAGAAGTTTGTGCAGAGGCCATTCACGCCGCGAGTCGTCGTGGTGACAAGCCTTTCATCGCCATTAACTGCGCGGCTATTCCCAAAGATTTGATTGAAAGTGAGCTGTTTGGCCACGTAAAAGGTGCCTTTACAGGCGCGGCTACTGACCGGCAAGGGGCCGCAGAATTGGCCGATGGCGGTACGTTGTTTCTTGATGAGCTGTGCGAAATGGATTTGGATTTGCAGACCAAGTTGCTGCGCTTTATCCAAACAGGCACGTTCCAGAAAGTCGGTTCGTCAAAAATGAAAAGTGTTGACGTGCGTTTTGTTTGCGCAACCAACCGCGATCCTTGGAAAGAAGTGCAAGAGGGGCGCTTTCGTGAGGACTTGTACTACCGTTTGTACGTGATCCCACTGCATCTTCCTCCGCTGCGAGAGCGGGGAGAGGATGTGATAGAGATCGCCTATTCTTTACTTGGTTATATGTCTCATGAGGAGGGTAAAAACTTTGTACGTTTCTCTCCACAGGTACTTGATCGATTCAATGAGTACGAATGGCCCGGCAATGTGCGACAGCTACAAAACGTACTGCGTAATATCGTAGTACTAAACAATGGTAAGGAAATTACCATGGAAATGTTACCACCGCCGTTAAATCAACCGTTAGCTCGCAGCGAAAATCGCCTATTCAAAGAGTTAGAGCCGGTTTCTGTAACAGATATCTACCCGTTATGGATGACAGAAAAAATGGCGATTGAGCAGGCGATAAAAGCGTGTGATGGCAATATTCCACGTGCCGCAGGTTACTTGGACGTTAGTCCATCGACTATCTATCGCAAACTCCAGACTTGGAATGGAAAAGAAGAGAGCAGGGCCCGTGATGGAATTACTGAATAAAGAGAAAATCGCTTCGCTCGGTGAAGAGATAGGTCCGGAGAACGTGCCTATATTGCTGGGTATCTTTCTTAACGAACTTGAGACCTACCTCGGGGTACTGTCGGATGCCACTTACAATGACAAAATCACTTACTTGAAAGAGATCAGTCACGCATTAAAAAGCAGCGCCGCCAGTTTTGGTGCCGATGTTCTATGCGACTTTGCCCTAAATTTGGACGGACGAGCGAAACAAAACGACGCATTTGACGAAGTGACCGATGTGCTAGCAATGATTGATGTCTTGCATCAAACCCAGCACGCTTACCAGCGATGGCAAAACGAAGCGTTCTAAGCGTCTAATATAGGATATGGGAATCGAAAACGGCCCTTGATGGGCCGTTAGTGTATTACCCATTAAGCTTGAATCAGTTGCTGTTCAATGGCTAAACGCAATTTATTGCGATCATGTCGCCAATCGTGGTTGGCAGAGGCAAGAGATTGGGTCGCGAAATGCCAATGTTTTTTTAAATCAGGATGTTCAGTATCGCCAAGAATGACATCAATTTTCCGTCCTTGACAAGCACGTTCACACCATTCCAGCTTTTGTTTGAGATCCATTCTTCCTGCTGGGCCATATTCAGGGCTAAGGTTAGCAACGAATATCAGTTTCGCCCTGCTGTTACGTGCAATCGCTTTACCCAGCTCAGGCAAAAGTAAAGGTGGCATAATGCTGGTCAAAAAGCTGCCCGGGCCAAGAATAATTGCATCCGCTTGCTCAAGTGCGACGACGGCTTCCTTCGTGGCTGGCACTTTTGGGGAAAGATCCAAGCGTTTTAAATCGGTGGCCATTTCATCCACGTTGGTTTCTCCTGTGACCCATTTTCCCTCCACCGACAGGGCGGTGAGATCGGACGGGTGCTCAGACATGGGGAGAATATTGACCTCGACTTTGAGCATGTCACGCACAAGATTGATGGCGTCTAAAGGCCGAACAGATAAGTTGTCCAATGCCGTGAGCATCAGATTCCCTAAGTTGTGCCCGTCAAGTTCACCACTGCCTTTAAAACGGTATTCAAACATCATGGAACTGATAGATGGTTCGGTGATGAGCTGGTTAATACAGTTGCGGGTATCGCCCCAAGCGATGCCGCCTTGGCAGTGTCGAATACGCCCGGTTGAGCCGCCGTTATCTGTAGTCGCGACAATACCTGTCGCGTTCCCACCAAAGTCTTTAAGAGCTGCCAAAACTCTTCCTAAGCCATGGCCGCCACCCACTGCGACGACCTTTTTGGAAGTGTGTACGTTCATTCAATTCTTCTTATTTTTTGTCATAACCAACTACAATTTAGAGTATTCGATTCATATCAGATACTCACTAAGTAGTAAATTGTGTATTTAGTGATGTTTTTCTTGGCTAGAGCTAGATTCCACCATAAATATTAAGTATTTTATCTGGCAAAGCTACCCTTATCTTGCTAGATCAAGGGTGCCATAACTCCGAGCTTAACTTGCTAAGTCGTGTTTTGCGATAAGCAGCTTAAGCCAGTGGCAAAAGGCCACAAGGGCGACATTGGAAATGATCTCGCCTCCCGTATTTGGAAAGGTGTTCCGTGGCGCAACAATTTGAAGATACATTTCATCGCAAGTTCTATTACCTGCGTTTGTCGGTGACTGACGTCTGTAATTTTAAGTGCACTTACTGCTTACCTAACGGCTATCAGTCGCACGGGCAAGCGCCTTCGTCTTTTTTATCTGTCCCAGAGATCCGCCGGCTGGTGGCTGCGTTTGCCTCTTGCGGCACAAACAAAGTGCGCATTACAGGTGGCGAGCCTAGTCTGCGTAAAGACTTTTTACCCATCATTGAGAGCATTGCTTCAACCCCGGGTATCGAAAAAGTGGCGATGACCACAAATGGCTATCGGCTTGAGAAGCAGGTCGCGCAGTGGCAAGCGGCAGGGCTGACTCACATCAATGTCAGCGTCGATAGTCTTGATGCGCGGATGTTTCAGCAAATTACCGGTGAGAACAAATTTGCTCAAGTGATGTCAGGTATCGACCGTGCATTTGATGTCGGTTATGAGCAAGTCAAAGTCAACGTGGTATTGATGAAAGGGCTAAATTTACGCGAGTTTCCGGCTTTCCTGCGCTGGATAAAAGATCGCCCAATTCAATTACGTTTGATCGAATTAATGCAAACTGGTGAGATGGACCAACTCTTCAACCAGCATCATGTTTCTGGTGCTGTGATCCGCACTCAACTACTCAATGCAGGCTGGCTGCCGAAAGTGAAAGCCGCTAATGATGGCCCTGCACAGGTTTTTGTTCATCCAGATTATCGGGGTGAAATTGGTCTGATCATGCCCTACGAAAAAGATTTTTGCACCAGTTGCAATCGCTTGAGAGTATCGGCAAAAGGCAAATTGCATCTGTGTTTGTTTGGTGAACAAGGAGTCGATCTGCGTGATCTCTTACACCGTGACGAGCAACGTGACGAACTGATCACTCGCATTGCAGGCGGATTGAAAAATAAAGCCGTCAGCCACTTTCTCCAACAAGGCAACACCGGTGCGACGCCACATTTGGCTTCTATCGGTGGATAATTCCAAACTTCTCGAACTCACCGCCTAAAGGGTGAGCAGACAACTGATTAAATGATATGACAAGGTGAACAAAAATGGGTCACGCTGAAAGTAAATTCCAACCAGCAAATATTGCGGTATTGACCGTGTCAGATACACGTAGCGAAGCAAATGACACTTCTGGTGCGTATTTGGTGGAGAGCGCCAAGGAAGCTGGACATCACATAGTCGATAAGAAAATTGTCATTGACGATATGTATAAGATCCGCGCCATTGTATCTCAGTGGATTGCCGATGAGAGCGTACAGGCCGTGCTTATTACTGGCGGAACGGGCTTTACTTCGCGCGATAGCACGCCTGAGGCGCTCAAGCCATTGTTTGATAAAGAAGTAGAAGGCTTTGGTGAGCTATTCCGTCAAGTATCGTATGAAGAGATCGGTACTTCCACGATTCAATCTCGCGCGATTGCGGGTTTTGCCAACCATACAGTAATTTTCGCCATGCCGGGTTCAACGGGTGCGTGTCGCACGGGCTGGAGCAAAATTATCAAGCAACAATTGGATGCCAGCCATCGTCCGTGCAACTTTATGCCTCATCTGAGTGTATAAAGGAGAGAGTATGAGCCAATTAACCCATATCAATGCCTCGGGCGAAGCCAATATGGTGGATGTGTCGGCCAAAGCTGAAACGGTGCGTGAAGCAAGGGCAGAAGCCTTGGTTCAAATGGCGCCAGAAACGCTGCAACTTATTCTATCCGGCCAACATCATAAAGGTGATGTCTTCGCGACGGCGCGCATTGCCGGTATCCAAGCGGCAAAGAAAACCTGGGATTTAATTCCACTTTGCCACCCTTTGTTGCTGACGAAAGTCGAAGTACAGATCGAAGCCATTGAAACGGAAAATAAAGTTCGTATTGAATCGGTGTGCAAGTTGGCGGGCAAGACAGGCGTTGAAATGGAAGCGTTGACTGCGGCCTCTGTAGCGGCTCTTACCATCTACGATATGTGTAAAGCGGTACAGAAAGACATTGTGATCGGCAATATACGGCTGTTGGAAAAAACGGGCGGCAAATCAGGGCACTTTAAGGTGGATGTATGATCAAAGTTCTCTTTTTCGCGCAAACCCGCGAGTTGGTATGCACGGATTCAGTTGAGCTGCAAGAGCCGTTTGCGAATGTCGAAGCGATTCGCGCTCATCTTGCCTCGCAAACCGGAAAGTGGGCTCTTGCATTGGAAACCGGTAAGCTGTTGGCGGCAGTTAATCAAAGTATTGTGTCATTGGATACTGAAGTAAAAGACGGTGATGAGGTGGCATTTTTTCCACCAGTGACAGGAGGTTAGCCTTGGATTTGCGTGTTTCTGTTCAGTTAGAGGACTTCGATCTCGCCACAGAATATGCCCATCTAGCGCAGGGTAGTGCCGCCGGGGCAGTGGTCACTTTTGTTGGCAAAGTGCGTGATATGAATCTCGGCGACAAGGTGATTGGCTTGTCACTCGAGCATTATCCGGGCATGACCGAAAAGTCACTGAGTGAGATTTGCGATCAAGCGCAAATACGCTGGCCACTATTAGGCGTTCGAGTGATTCACCGAGTTGGTGATCTAGCGCTTGGCGATCAAATTGTCCTAGTCGGCGTGTCCAGTGCGCACCGCAGTGCGGCGTTTGAGGCGTGCGAATTTATTATGGACTTCCTCAAGACCAACGCGCCTTTTTGGAAGAAAGAGAGAACCACTGAGCAAACGCGCTGGGTGGAATCTCGAGAATCGGACAGCAAAGCAGCGCAGCGTTGGCATTCTCCCCAATAATCAACAGACAATGAAAAGCGATGGTCTCGGTCTCATCCATCGCTTTTTTGTATCACGATCACTTTCAGTAATAACATGATCTTAAGTTCACTTTTGTATCTGTGTTGAATCGGTGACATTGTTCACAAGACCACCTTTTCTGACAAAATATTTGCCACAATCTGTTAGACGCCATATGTCATAAATGTTAATTTTTAGCAACATATCTAGCACAAGATGCTGATGTGGAGTTGATTTTTAGATTTATCGACACTTATATCTACGAGTTTTGGTGAGCTGGTCAAGAAACTTCTGCTGAAAACTAAAGCTGTAGTATAAGGTGCTAATATTGTGCGGTTTCCTAAGGATTATTACGTTTTTTGCTACATTTTTATGGCAAATTACTTCAATGATTGCTAATGTGTGCCGCAATCTTTGCGATTATTTAGCTATTTTTGCTTAAAAAACAAGCTAAAAATTCCTAAATCACTGGCCGTTCTGGTGTCTTGCAAAGAAGTCATGGATGCAAATGAAAAACTTGGAGTTTATGCATGTATAAGAACAAAATCACTCAAGCCCTTCTTCTAGGCGCTGGTTTGGCAATGGCTGCCACTTCTACTCTTTCCTTCGCTGCTGATGTTCCAGCAGGTACTAAACTAGCAGCAAAGCAGGAACTGGTTCGTGGTAACGGCACAGAAGTCGCGTCTATCGATCCGCACAAAACGGAAGGGGTGCCAGAGTCAAACGTTATTCGCGATTTACTCGAAGGCTTGGTGAACCAGGATGCAACTGGCAACACTATCCCAGGTGTGGCTGAAAGCTGGGAAACAACAGACAACAAAACCTTTGTTTTCCACCTGCGTAAAAATGCGAAATGGTCTAACGGCGATCCTGTGACTGCTGAAGACTTCGTATACAGCTTCAAACGTGCAGTTGATCCAGCAACCGCTTCTCCATACTCTTGGTACCTAGAGATGACGACGATGGAAAATGCTGCTGACATCATCGCAGGGAAAAAAGACAAAGAAACTTTGGGTGTGAAAGCATTGGATGCAAACACACTGGAGATCAAATTGGAATCAGCGGTTCCATACTTTGTGAAAATGATGGGCCACACTACTGTGAAACCAGTACACCGTGCAACGGTTGAAAAATGGGGCGATCAGTGGACCAAACCTGAACACTTCGTAGGTAACGGCGCATACGTTCTAGATAAATGGGTTGTGAACGAGCGTATGGAGCTAAAACGTAACTCTAATTACTGGGACAATGAGCATACAGTCATCAACAAAGTGACTTACCTGCCAATTGAAAACCAAGTCTCGGAAATGAACCGTTTTCTATCTGGTGAGATTCAGATCACAAACGAATTGCCACTTGAGCACTTCAAACGCCTGAAGAAAGAGCATCCTGAATCGATTCAAGTACAAGGTAACCTATGTACTTACTACTATGGCTTCAACAACCAGAAAGCACCTTTCAATGATGTACGTGTTCGCAAAGCATTGTCTTACGCGATTGACCGTAACATCATCACAGACGCGATTCTTGGTCAAGGTCAGAAAC
The DNA here is from genome assembly GCF_000960595.1 of Vibrio sp. S234-5. NCBI lineage: Bacteria > Pseudomonadati > Pseudomonadota > Gammaproteobacteria > Vibrionales > Vibrionaceae > Vibrio > Vibrio sp. S234-5. The sequence continues at coordinate 48,028 of NZ_JZAM01000219.1, read as the reverse complement.
CTGCTTATTTCTTGACCCCAGAAATCACAGCCGGATTCCACCCTGAAATGCCTGCTTATGGCAAGATGACCCAGAAAGAACGTATTGCTGAGGCGAAGAAACTTCTAGCTGAAGCGGGTTACGACAAATCAAACCCTCTAAAATTCACACTGCTGTACAACACTTCAGAAAACCACAAGAAGATTGCAACTGCGGTCCAATCAATGTGGAAAACCACACTGGGTGTTGACGTAGCGCTAGAAAACCAAGAGTGGAAGACTTTCCTAGATACACGTCGTTCGGGTGGATATGACGTAACTCGTGCTGGTTGGTGTGGTGACTACAACGAAGCATCAAGCTTCTTGTCACTGATGCAGTCCAATAACAGCTCAAACGACCAGAAATACCACAGTGCAGAATACGATGCAGTGATGGAAAAAGCGATGAACACCACTTCCGACGCAGAGCGTGAAGCTCTATATGTTGATGCTGAGAAATTACTAGCTCGTGATATGCCACTTGCGCCTATCTATCAGTACGTAAAATCTCGTTTAGTATCTCCAACGGTTGGCGGCTACCCTGCTGGTAACGCGGAAGATAAGATCTACGCTAAAGATCTTTACATCAAAGCTCAATAGTTCTTGAGCATTTAAAACTATAAATATATAGACACTGTATGCGCAGCGCGCATACAGCGTCTTTTAATTTCTATTGTCACAGACTGAAAGAGTGAGTTTATGATTAAATTCATTGCAAAAAGGATATTTGAAGCGATTCCAACTTTGTTGGTGCTAATCACGATATCTTTCTTTCTGATGCGTTTTGCACCAGGTAACCCATTTTCTTCTGAGCGTCCTCTGCCTCCAGAGGTTATGGCTAATATCAACGCGAAATATGGTTTGGATAAACCAGTATCTGAACAATATTTCACCTACTTGACCAATATCTTGCAAGGTGATTTTGGCCCATCGTTTAAATATAAAGATTATTCGGTAAACGAATTGATAGCGAGTGCTTTGCCTGTATCTGCTAAAGTTGGATTTGCAGCATTTATATTTACTGTCATTTTAGGGGTAAGTATCGGTACTATCGCAGCATTAAGGCAAAACACTTGGGTTGACTACTCGATAATGTCGACGGCTATGCTCGGCGTGGTGATGCCTTCTTTTGTACTCGCCCCCGTGTTGATTTATATCTTCTCTATTAATCTGGGGTGGTTCCCAGCCGGTGGATGGTTAGATGGTTCCTTCCACTATATGACACTTCCTGTTATTGGTATGTCGTTGCTATATGTTGCCACCTTTGCCCGTATCACACGGGGTTCAATGATTGAAACTCTAAACAGTAACTTCATTCGTACTGCTCGCGCCAAAGGTTTAAGTTATCGCTACATTGTTATCAAGCATGCCCTGAAACCAGCTATGATGCCTGTAGTGTCTTATATGGGTCCGGCATTCGTTGGTATCATTACTGGCTCTGTCGTCATTGAAACCATCTTTGGGTTGCCGGGCATCGGTAAACTATTTGTTAACGCCGCCTTTAACCGTGACTATTCGTTGGTTATGGGGGTAACTATCTTAATCGGTTTCCTATTTATTATCTTCAATGCGGTTGTGGATATTCTGCTCGCGTATATCGACCCTAAAATTCGCTACTAATTGGACACGGATATTATGTTAACCAAAAAAGCAAACTTAGAAGCGATCGAAAAGTTCTCTGAGAACTTAGAAATTGAAGGTCGCAGTTTATGGCAGGATGCTCGTATTCGTTTTATGCGCAATAAAGCGGCAATGGTCAGCTTGTTCATTCTTTCTTTAATTACTTTGGCCGTTATTTTTGTGCCAATGTTTTCTACTTATTCATACGAAGATACCGATTGGTATGCCATGCATGCAGCGCCAACCGCTGAGCACTGGTTTGGTACAGATGCGCTCGGCCGAGACCTATTGGTGCGTACACTAGTAGGTGGACGCATCTCTCTGATGGTCGGTATCATGGGGGCTCTGGTTGCTGTGCTGATCGGTACGCTTTACGGCGCTGCATCGGGCTTTATTGGCGGACGTACAGATCGCATTATGATGCGTATTCTAGAGATTCTATACGCAATCCCATTCATGTTCTTAGTGATTGTGCTAGTCACCTTTTTCGGCCGCAACATTGTTCTAATATTTGTTGCCATTGGTGCGATTGCTTGGCTCGATATGGCACGTATTGTGCGCGGGCAAACGTTGAGCTTGCGCAGCAAAGAGTTTATTGAAGCAGCACATGTGTGTGGTGTTAGTAACTGGAATATTATTACTCGGCACATTGTGCCAAATGTGCTGGGCATCGTGGCAGTTTACTCAACACTGCTCATCCCAAGTATGATTCTGACAGAATCCTTCCTTTCATTCCTTGGTCTAGGTGTACAGGAACCGATGACAAGCTGGGGTGCCTTGCTGCAAGAAGGCGCGAACACAATGGAAGTCGCTATTTGGCAGCTTCTTTTCCCAGCAGCGTTCATGGTTATTACTCTATTCTGTTTCAACTACGTCGGTGATGGCCTGCGCGATGCGCTCGATCCAAAAGACAGATAAGTAGAATAAAAGATTAAGGAAGCAATGATGAGCTTATTAGATGTCAAAGATCTGCGCGTCGAATTTACCACGCAAGATGGTATCGTCACCGCAGTAAACGATTTAAATTTCTCGCTAAACCAAGGTGAAACCCTAGGTATCGTGGGTGAGTCTGGTTCGGGTAAATCCCAGACGGTATTTGCCATTATGGGCTTGCTGGCGAAAAACGGAAAAATTTCAGGTAGTGCTAAGTTTGAGGGCAAAGAGATCCTCAACTTGCCTGAAAAGAAATTGAACAAAGTGCGTGCAGAGCAGATCGCGATGATCTTCCAAGATCCAATGACGTCGCTTAACCCGTATATGAAGGTGAGCGATCAGTTGATGGAAGTGCTTATGCTGCACAAAGGCATGAGCAAAGCGCAAGCGTTCGAAGAATCTGTGCGTATGTTGGAAGCGGTAAAAATTCCCGAAGCGCGTAAACGTATTACCATGTACCCGCATGAGTTCTCAGGCGGTATGCGTCAACGTGTGATGATTGCGATGGCGCTGCTGTGTCGCCCCAAACTGTTGATCGCGGATGAACCGACCACCGCATTGGATGTGACTGTTCAGGCACAGATCATGGACCTGCTCAATGAACTTAAACGCGAGTTCAACACGGCGATCATCATGATTACTCACGATCTGGGCGTCGTTGCAGGCTCTTGTGACAAAGTGCTGGTGATGTACGCGGGACGTACAATGGAATATGGCACAGTTGACGACATTTTCTATCAACCGACTCATCCGTATGCCGAAGGTCTTTTGAAAGCGATTCCTCGTCTTGATACTGAAGGCGAGATCTTGCCAACCATTCCGGGCAATCCACCCAACTTGCTGCGTTTGCCACCAGGTTGCCCATACCAAGAACGCTGTCATCGCGTGATGGATCACTGTAAACGTGAAGCGCCAATTCTGACGCAATTCGGTGATGGTCGTCAGCGCGCCTGTTTTTCTGATTGGGAGGCTTGGACAAAATGAGTGCACAAGAGAAAAAAATACTACTCGACGTTAAAAATCTGAAGGTTCATTTCAGCATCGCGTCTAAATCGGCTTGGCCTTGGAGCAAGCCTGCGAATCTGAAAGCGGTTGACGGAGTGAACATTCGCCTTTATGAAGGGGAAACGCTCGGCGTGGTAGGCGAGTCTGGTTGCGGTAAGTCGACTTTTGCTCGTGCCATTATCGGTCTTGTTCAAGCGACCGAAGGTGAAGTCGTTTGGCTTGGCCAAGATGTGACCAAGATGAAAGAGGTCAAGCGCCGCGAAACGCGCAAAGACATGCAGATGATTTTCCAAGATCCATTGGCATCGCTTAACCCGCGTATGACGGTTGGTGATATCATCGCTGAGCCTTTAGAAACCTTCTACCCGCAGCTTTCTAAGCAAGATGTGAAAGATCGTGTGAAAGAGATGATGGCAAAGGTTGGCCTATTGCCCAACGTAATCAACCGTTATCCACACGAGTTTTCTGGTGGTCAGTGTCAGCGTATTGGTATCGCTCGCGCGTTGATCTTGAACCCGAAGATGATCATCTGTGATGAACCTGTTTCTGCTCTGGATGTGTCGATACAAGCTCAGGTTGTCAACCTCTTGAAAGAGTTGCAAAAAGAGCTTGGCCTCTCTTTGGTGTTTATTGCGCACGATTTGTCGGTGGTGAAACACATCTCCGATCGCGTATTGGTGATGTACCTCGGTAATGCCGTTGAGCTAGGTAAATCAGAAGCCTTGTTTGCCGATCCGAAACACCCATACACACGAGCGCTGATGTCTGCGGTGCCGATCCCTGACCCAAGGATCGAGCGCAGCAAAACCATCCAGATGTTGGAAGGTGATTTGCCTTCGCCAATCAATCCACCATCAGGCTGTGTCTTCCGTACGCGTTGCCCACAGGCGACCGAAGCGTGTGCTAAAACCAGACCAACCATTCAAGGTACAGATACTCACGCGGTTTCGTGTCTGCACGTTGAAATCTAAGCCATTCAGCCTGTGACGGGCTTAAGCGCGGTATCGTAATGATCCGCGCTTTTTTTGTCTCTGTGTCTGCCTCTCTGATGTTTCAAATTGCACTTCTGTACTTGTTCGAAATTTCTGAAGATCACTAGCAATCACCACTTGTTAAGAAAAATGCCAGCCTGTTTATACTGAGAAAAAACACGAGGAGGCTCGAAAATGGGCAAGCTAATCAACGGTGAATGGCACGATGTTTGGTACGATACGAAGCAAAATCAAGGTAAATTTGTCCGTGAAGAGGCAGGATTTCGTCATTGGATAGAAAATCGCGCGGCAGCAACATTTCAACCTGAATCTGGGCGTTATCATCTTTATGTGTCTCTGGCGTGCCCTTGGGCGCATCGTACCATGATTTTTCGTCATCTTAAGGGGTTAGAAAGCCATATTGATGTCACGATTGTCTGCCCTGATATGCTCAGTGAAGGCTGGAAAATGGGGTTGCCTGAGCCGCTATTTGGTCATACGCGCTTGCACCAAATTTATACTCAGGCGCAGAAAGACTACACCGGAAGAGTCACTGTGCCTGTTTTGTGGGACAAAAAGACCCACACTATTGTCAGTAACGAATCGTCTGAAATCATTCGTATGTTCAACTCCGAATTTAACCAACTGACGGACAATACGGCCGACTACTATCCGCTTGCTCTTCGCGATGTGATTGATGAATGGAATGCGTTTATCTACCCAAATATCAACAATGGTGTCTATCGTTGTGGATTTGCCACCACACAAGAAGCCTACGAAGAGGCGTATGAAGCGCTCTTTGCCGCTTTAGACAAAGTGGATGCACACTTGGCGACTCATCGTTATTTAGCTGGCCGTCACCTAACTGAAGCTGACTGGCGTCTGTTTACCACGTTGATTCGCTTCGATGCTGTGTATGTTGGCCATTTTAAGTGCAATAAAAAGCGCATTGCCGATTACCCCAATTTAAATGGCTACCTAAAAGAGCTTTATCAGATCGAAGGCATTGCTGAAACGACAGATTTCTACCATATCAAACGTCATTACTATTTCAGCCATACGACCATTAATCCAAGCCAAGTGGTGCCTGTTGGCCCAGATTTAGATCTGAACTCGCCTCACGGACGGGATCACTTGTAATGAAACATGAGAAGTCTTTTGTATCACAACCTTTGTCATTTCACAGTCCATATTGATGAATCAATTAAACTGAATTTAAAGGGTATTTTCCTTTAAAGGTGTTGGAATAGACGTCAGTGAATTGGTTAATGAACAAGGCGTTTGTTGATTGCGCTGTTACTCGGCGTGATCATCGGTACTCAGCGTGACTGGGTAATGCGCAACAGTGCGGAAGGGACCGAGTGGCAGGCATTCGCACTTTCTCTCTGGTTGGTCTGTTCGGCGGCTTAACCGCCTTACTCGCCGTAGGCCTGACAATAAAAAGCCCTCGACTTGGCGAGGGCTTGAACTTTACAGTGACAATTACTTCTGCTCTTGGCTTGACTGAATGGCCGTTAGAGCGATGGTGTAGACGATATCGTCGACAAGCGCACCACGAGACAAGTCATTTACTGGCTTGCGCATACCTTGCAGCATTGGACCGATAGAAACGAGATCCGCGCTGCGTTGTACTGCTTTGTAAGTCGTGTTACCTGTGTTTAGATCAGGGAAGACGAATACGGTTGCTTTACCCGCAACTGGAGAGTTTGGTGCTTTAGAAGCGGCCACGTTTTCCATAATCGCTGCGTCGTATTGCAGTGGACCGTCGATGATCAGATCAGGGCGCTTCTCTTGTGCGATGCGTGTTGCTTCGCGCACTTTGTCAACGTCAGCGCCTTTACCTGATTCACCCGTTGAGTAAGAGATCATTGCTACTCGTGGTTCAATGCCGAACGCTGCGGCAGAATCTGCTGACTGGATAGCAATCTCTGCCAACTGCTCTGCGGTTGGATCTGGGTTGATCGCACAGTCACCGTAAACCAGTACTTGATCAGGCAGAAGCATGAAGAATACGGATGATACGATCGACGCATTTGGTGCTGTCTTGATGATCTGGAACGGAGGAACGATGGTGTTCGCCGTTGTGTGAACCGCACCCGAAACCAGACCGTCAACTTCATCGGCTTCGAGCATCATGGTGCCAAGGAACACAGAGTCTTGCAGTTTTTCGCGCGCAACCACTTCGGTCATGCCTTTTGAACCACGCAGCTCAACAAGGCGAGCAACGTAGTTTTCACGAATCGCATCTGCATCGATGATTTGCACGCCAGCTCCAAGTTCAACGCCTTGCTGAGCGGCAACACGTTTGATCTCTTCAGGGTTACCAAGCAGGACACATTCTGCGATACCGCGCTCAGCACAGATAGCCGCTGCTTTGACGGTACGTGGCTCATCACCTTCTGGAAGCACGATACGTTTACCCGCTTTACGTGCCAGTTCAGTCAACTGATAACGGAACGCTGGTGGGCTTAGGCGGCGTGATTTCTGCGTGCCTTCGGTCATGGATTCGATCCAGTTGCCGTCAATGTGGCTTGCAACGTGCTCGTTGATGAATTCAATACGCTCTTTGTCGTCTGCTGGCACTTCCAAGCTAAAGCTTTGTAGGTTTAACGAGGTCTGCCAAGTGTTGCCTTGTGCTTTGAAAATGGGTAGGCCGGTTTCAAACGCTGGCTTACACAGACCTGTAATCTCAGCAGGAATATCGTAACCACCGGTCAGAAGCACGGCGCCAATTTCCACACCGTTCATTGCAGCAAGCGATGCGGCAACGATAACGTCTGGGCGGTCCGCTGAAGTTACCAGCAGTGAACCTGGTTTAAAGTGCTCAATCATATGCGGCAGAGAGCGTGCACAGAAGGTGATGCTTTTGATACGACGAGTTTTGATATCACCTTGATTGATGACCTCGGCCTTCAGGTGCTTGGCCATGTCGATGGCGCGAGTGGCAATCAGATTGATGCTCCATGGCACACAACCCAGAACGCGGATTGGGCTTGAATTGAAGATCTGCATCACTTCGAGTTGGTTCTGTTTTGCGCTGTCGGCGTCGTCAAAGATTTCCGACAAGTCAGGGCGAGTACGGCCCGCTTCGTCAACAGGCGCGTTAAGCTTGTTGATGATCACGCCGGAAATGTTCTTGTTTTTTGTGCCGCCGAAGTTTGAGCAAGCTACTTCAATGCGCTCTTTCAACTGCGATGGGTTGTCTGTGCCTGGGGTGGCAACCAACACAATTTCCGCGCCCAGTGTGGCGGCGATTTCTGCGTTCACTTGGTTGGCGAATGGATGCTTACGTGTTGGAACCAAACCTTCGATCAGCGTAACATCCGCATCTTTATTGATCTGGTTGTAACGTTCTACAACGGTCTCAAGCAGCTCGTCCATGTTATCGTTGCCGATCAGGTTTTCAGCCACTGACATTTGCATTGGCTCGCCAATTTTCATGTCACTGTTGACTGCAACGATGGTGCTGGTTAGATCGGGCTGATCACCGCCACTGCGTGGCTGAGCGATAGGTTTGTAAAAAGAAACTTTAACGCCTTTGCGCTCCATAGCGCGTAGGACACCCATGCTGACGCTGGTTAAACCAACACCGGCACTGGCTGGGATGAGCATAATAGTACGGGACATCAGACAAAGTACCTTTAACTATTGGGGGGATAAAAGCTTAACTGCGTATGGCTTGGCCGAGCCAAACAATAGCAGTAAAGCCCCTTATTCTTTTGTCATAAAGAAATCTGGCTAGCGGTGAGGCTAGCCAGTGAAGTCAATTACAGACCTGCTAGACGCGCAGTATCTTCTGCGATCACCAACTCTTCGTTGGTTGAGATAACCATCGCTGGGATGCGGCTGTTTGCTGTTGTGATAACGCCTTCGCCGCCGAAACGTGCTTTTAGGTTTGCTTCGCTGTCTACTTCGATACCGAAGATGCCAAGGCGGTTGAGAACCATTTCACGGATTGGAGCAGAGTTTTCACCGATGCCGCCAGTGAAAGTGATGGCGTCTAGACGACCGTCTAGGGTTGCGGTGTAACCAGCAACGTATTTAGCAAGGCGGTGACAGAATACATCCATCGCGCGAGTGGCTTCTTCTTTCTGGCCGTAGTTGTCTTCAACGAAACGGCAGTCAGACGTCACTTCAGTCAGACCAGCTAGGCCAGACTCTTTGGTCAGCATAGTGTTGATTTTTTCAACCGAGTAGCCAAGCGCATCGTGTAGGTGGAAAATGATTGCAGGGTCGATATCGCCACAGCGAGTACCCATTACTAGACCTTCAAGTGGTGTTAGGCCCATTGAAGTATCCACTGACTGGCCGTTCTTCACTGCACAAACAGAAGCGCCGTTACCTAGGTGACAGTTGATGATGTTCACTTCTTCTACTGGCTTGTTGAGTAGGCTTGCCACTTCACGAGTGATGAACAGGTGAGAAGTGCCGTGCATACCGTAACGACGGATACCGTGCTCTTTGTACAGGCTGTATGGCAAAGCATATAGATAAGATTCTTCAGGCATCGTTTGGTGGAAAGCGGTATCGAATACAGCGACGTTTTTCAGTGCTGGGAACGATTTTTGTGCCGCTTTAATACCGATGATGTGTGCTGGGTTGTGAAGTGGTGCCAGTGTTGCACAGTCTTCGATACCTTTGAGAACGTCGTCAGTGATAAGCGCTGACTGAGTGAACTTCTCGCCGCCGTGTACAACACGGTGACCGATTGCTGCTAGATTCTCAGAAAGCTCTGGCTTAGAAGCAAGAATAGTTTCTACCATAAACGCTAGGGCTTCTTCGTGTGCTGCACCGTTACCCAGCTGAGCTTCGTGTTTGCCATCCAGTTTCCATTTGATACGTGCTTCAGGAAGGTGAAGACACTCAGCAAGACCTGATAGATGCTCGTCGCCATTTTCGGCATCAACAACAGCAAATTTGAGAGAAGAACTACCGCAGTTTAAAACTAAAACTAGCTTAGACATTTGTGACTACCTGTTATTCGTCTGATAAAGATCAGTAAGGATGAAAAATCATTCACAAGAATAGACGATGCCGTTACAGCTGCGTACTAATCTTGGTCAAAAAACTTTCGCTTTCCGTAATAAAGAAAGGTGGCGATCCCAATCACCACCTTTGCCATCCTTTGCAGATAGGTCCTCAGAGTTGCTTAAATTGTAAAATACAGCAACAATGACATTGAGGATCGTCAAAGGATAACGATAATAGACAATGATAACAAAAAAAATTTGAAAGGATATTAACTTTCATCAATTTTTTGCGTTTTCAGTTTAAATCTTCAACTAAATTTTAGTGAGGGGCGTTATGAGCAATAAAGTCGGATTAGCCCACAGCCTACGAGATGGGCAAAAGTACATGGATATCTGGCCGATGCGCAAAGAGTTGAACGCCATATTTCCTGATCAGAGAATAATTAAGGCGACGCGCTTCGGCTTGAAAGTGATGCCGGCGATTGCGGCCATTAGCCTGCTTACCCAAATGGCTTTCGACAATTACCAAGCCTTGCCACAAGCCATTGTGGTGGCACTATTCGCTCTAAGTATGCCGTTGCAAGGAATGTGGTGGCTTGGCAATCGCTCTAACACGCAATTGCCTCCTGCGTTGGCAAGTTGGTATCGTGAGTTGCATCATAAGATTGTAGAAACAGGCTTTGCTTTGGAGCCACTCAAATCCCGTCCGCGTTATAAAGAGTTAGCGCAGATCCTCAATCGTGCCTTTCGTCAACTGGATAAAAGCGCCTTAGAACGTTGGTTTTAGCGCGATTTCTAAGTGCTTAAGTGAGTTCTTCCGGGCAGCCTCCGTGCTGCCTTTTGTTTTGCGTTATTTTCCGCTAGACACTTTGTCTTATCTCTCCTTTTGTTTGTTTTCTGTTAAATCCCGCTTTCCATCACGCTAAGTTACTGGTAATAATGTCATTCAGATGCACGAAAAGTGCACACAATAAAGATCGAACACAATAAACAAACACACAACATCATCTATCTAAATTATGCTGAAATCAAGGAGTCAAGATGAAAGCAGGAAAACTGATCGCGACGGCCGTTCTTGCCAGTGCTGCATTACTCTCATCTCAATCGGTATTAGCGAAAACTGCCAAAGTTGCGGTATCGCAAATCGTTGAACATCCCGCCTTGGACGCAACGCGTCAAGGATTGCTCGATGGTCTGAAAGCCAAAGGCTACGTTGAGGGGAAAAATCTCGAATTTGATTACAAAACAGCGCAAGGCAACCCAGCGATTGCGGTGCAAATTGCTCGTCAGTTTGTCGGGGAAAATCCAGATGTGCTAGTGGGTATTGCTACGCCAACTGCGCAGGCTTTGGTTTCGGCGACTCGCTCTATTCCGGTGGTGTTTACCGCGGTAACCGACCCTGTCGGAGCGAAACTGGTTAAAAGCATGCAGCAACCGGGCAAGAATGTGACGGGTTTGTCTGACCTTTCTCCTGTTTCTCAGCATGTTGACCTTATCAAAGAAATTCTACCGAATGCCAAGTCGATTGGTGTTGTGTATAACCCAGGCGAAGCCAACGCGGTGACGTTAGTCGATCTGCTGAAAAAGAGCGCAGCAGAGAAGGGTTTACAGGTGGTGGAAGCCACTGCGCTGAAAAGTGCTGATGTGCAGTCAGCGACTCAAGCGATTGCGGCTAAATCTGACGTGTTGTATGCACCGACGGACAACACCGTTGCCAGTGCGATCGAAGGGATGATTGTTGCTGCAAACCAAGCAAAAACGCCGGTGTTTGGAGGGGCGACCTCTTATGTTGAAAAAGGTGCGATTGCGAGCTTAGGTTTTGATTACTATCAAGTTGGCGTGCAAACGGCAGAGTACGTCGCAGCCATTTTAGATGGACAAGAGCCGGGCAAGTTAGATGTAAAAGTGGCCACAGGCTCTGATTTAGTGGTGAACCAGCGTGTTGCTACCAAGCTCGGTGTAACAATTCCTGCTTCTGTGCTTGAGCGCGCGACAGAGGTTCAATAACTCTCCTCATCGGCCAGCGGGAAGCTGGCCCAATTCTTGAGCAGAATTAAAGGAGTGACTATGTCTGCTTTTGCATTTTTCGGAGCTTTAGAGCTTGGCCTGTTGTACGGTTTGGTCGCATTGGGCGTTTTTCTCACCTTTCGTGTGTTGGATTTTCCTGATCTCAGTGTTGACGGTAGTTTTCCGATGGGCGCGGCGGTTGCAGCAACGGCAATCGTGGCGGGGGGCAACCCTTGGCTTGCCACTGGAATGGCGATTATCGCTGGCGCAATGACCGGCTGGGTAACGGCATTTTTAGCGGTGCGCTGCGGAATATTGCACCTTTTAGCATCCATTCTCACCATGATTGCCGCGTTTTCTATCAACATTCGCATTATGGGTCGGCCAAATATGGCTTTGCTTGGGGAAGAAACCATTCTCACGCCGTTTGAGTCTTTGGGCGATCCTATGCTGGTTCGACCATTGGTGGTTGGCATCTTGGTGTTAATCTCAGCTTGGTTAGTGGTTCGTCTGCTCAGCAGCGATTTTGGCCTGGGTTTACGCGCCACGGGGGTTAACGCTCGAATGGTGCGCGCACAGGGTGGAAGTACTTCTTTTTACACCTATTTTGGTCTTGCACTATCGAACGGTTTTGTCGGCTTTGCGGGGGCATTATTTGCGCAAACCAATAGTTTTGCCGATGTTACCTCTGGGGTTGGCACCATAGTGGTCGGCCTTGCTGCGGTAATCTTAGGCCAAACGTTGATCTCAGGTCGTAAAATTTGGGTCGCCGTCGTCGCGGTGATTGTTGGCTCGGTTCTTTATCGTTTAGCCGTTGCGTTTGCCTTGAGTTCTGGCATGTTCGGTTTACAAGCATCGGATCTCAACTTAGTGACCGCCATTCTCGTTGCGATTGCCTTGATCGCGCCGAAACTGAAAGGAAACCTCAGTATAAAAAAGTCCGTTAGCCCTGCCAAAGTGGCGGGTGGAAAAAGTCGATCAGGAGGTACGGCATGATTAGGCTTGAAGATATTCAGGTGACGTTTAACCGCGGCACTATTCTTGAAAATCGCGCTTTGCGTGGTGTCTGTTTAGAAGTGCCGGAGCACCAGTTTCTCACGGTTATTGGCTCAAATGGCGCAGGTAAATCAACACTTTTGGGCGCGGTAACAGGTGAAACGCCGATGGTCGGTGGCAAAGTATTGATTGATGACACCGACGTGACTCATCAAACCGTTGACCAGCGGGCTAAGCTTTGCGCGCGTGTATTTCAGGATCCATTAGCGGGTACTTGCGGCGCGCTGACCATCGAAGAGAACATGGCTTTGGCTTACATGCGCGGGAAATCTCGTGGTTGGAACTTAGCGCTCTCCTCCCAGCGCAGAAAGCTCTTTCAAGAGCGCATCAGTATTCTGGGTTTAGGTTTAGAGGATAGGCTGGGCGACAGTATTGGCCTGCTATCGGGCGGGCAGCGCCAAGCTGTGAGTTTGGTGATGGCGACCTTATCAGACAGTAAGCTGCTCTTGCTGGATGAGCATACCGCAGCTTTAGACCCTCGTATGGCGGCGTTTATCATCGATCTGACCAAACGCATCGTCAAAGAGTTTAACCTGACTGTGATGATGGTGACTCACTCAATGAAAGATGCGCTCGCGTGTGGCGATCGCACCGTCATGTTGCACCAAGGCGAAATTGTTTTGGATGTCGCCGGAGAGCAACGGGCAGGAATGACGGTGACTCATCTGCTCGAAATGTTCTCGAAAGTGCGTGGCGAAGAGTTAGCGGACGACAGCTTACTGCTCAACTAAAAATAGTCGCGTCACATCTCTACGCCCCTAACAATACGCCTACCAAGTGTGATCTCCCCTTGAAAAATAAAGGATTATTTATTTTTTAAGGGGGGATTTTCTCGGTTGTTTGTGCTTCTACAATAAAGCAAAGCAACAACTAGAGTACCTCAAATGACGCATCCCTTTCTTTTTCACTCGCAGACTCAAGATGGATTTTGCTTAAGCCAAGGCTTAGCGCAGGTGACACTTCGCACTCAATCGCAAGGTATTCAAAAGGTCTACCTCAGGCATGAACCCGATAATGAAGAGTACTTAGTCGAGATGCAACCGATTGAAGCTGCCGGGGTGTTAAAGCAATGGCGAGCAAGTTTCGCGCTCAACAGTGACCGTGATGTCACTCAATATGTCTTCAAAGTACTGACGGAAGATGGACAGTATTGGTTAGATGCTCGCGGGGTGCAAAAGCGCATGCCGGGCAGCGAATATCACTTTAAATACAATGCTAAACATCAACCGCCAGAGTGGGTGAAAGAGCAGGTTTTCTATCAAATCTTCCCAGATCGCTTTTGCGACGGCAATCCTGATATCAGTGTGAAAGATGGCGAATACACAGTAAAAAATGGTACGCGGCTGGTGGTGGCCAAAGCTTGGGGAGAGGCGGTTGATACCGGATCTGGCTATGGTGGCTGTGAGTTTTATGGCGGCGATCTGGCCGGTATCGCAAGCAAACTGGATTATCTACAAACTTTGGGCGTGAGCGCGCTCTATCTCAACCCTATTTTTACCGCACCGAGTAATCATAAGTACGATACGACCGATTATCTGATGGTCGATCCGCATCTTGGCACCAATCAGGAGTTTGCCGAGCTCACGCAAGCATTACACCAGCGTGGTATGAAAGTGATACTCGATGCCGTGTTTAACCACACCTCTTGCGAGCATCCTTGGCTCGATCGCGGCGGGAAAGGAGATAACGGTGCCTACCATCACAGTGATTCGCCTTACCGTGACTACTATTTCTTTGATGGCGAAACGAAGAATTACATCGGTTGGAAAGGGATTGAGAACTTACCAGTGCTCAATTTTGCCCATCAAGCGGTAAGAGATTACATCTACCAAGGTGAAGATGCGGTGATACGCCATTGGCTCAAAGCGCCTTATCAAATTGATGGCTGGCGGTTTGATGTGATCCATATGCTCGGTGAAGGGGAAGGGGCTTACAACAATGCCCATTACGTGCAGGCGTTTCGTCAGGCGACCAAAGCGGAAAGCCCACAGGCGTACGTGCTCGGAGAACATTTTTTCGAGGCCACCAAGTGGCTGCAAGGTGAGCAAGAAGATGGCTCGATGAACTACTACGGCTTTGCCCACCCAGTTCGAGCTCTACTGGCACAACAAGATATTGCTTACGAACCGATTGCCATCGATGGCTGCGAGTTTGTCGAATGGCTCAATGAGGCACGAGCGAAAATTCCTTGGCTCAACCAATTAAGCCAGCTCAATCAACTCGATAGCCATGATACCGCACGCTTCATTACGCTACTCAACCAACACCAAGGTTATTACATGGAAATCGCACTCGGGCTGTTGTTTACGTATGTTGGCACGCCGTGCCTTTACTATGGGACAGAAGTGGGCTTAGCAGGGGGACAAGATCCCGATAATCGACGTAGCTTCCCTTGGGAACAGGTCGACACGTCCCCTTGGTTTGGTTATGTACAACGCTTGATCCAATTAAGAACAACTCATCCTTGTTTACAGCAAGGCGCAATACTGTTTCTGGCGATAGAGAAGGACCACTTTGCCTTTACTCGCCAATTGGGAGAAGAATGCACGCTGGTGGTTGTCAATTTAGCCAATCAAACACAGCCGATCTCATTACCATTTTGGCAAACGGGGATATCAGCAGGCCAATTGACGCCGATGATGGAGCAACGCACACCTTTAGCCATTAGTGAAGATATGTGCATGGAGATTGCGCCTGAGTCCATTTCCGTATGGATGGTGGACACGAAGTGAAGGTATCGGCCACAACTTCTCAGCGGCCGATAAGTTTTCATTTTATGCAGAAATTCTTTCTGCGTGGAGCTGCGCGCGATAATGCTGCAGATGGGCCACAATCGGCTCAACTTGGGTCAGAGTACGAATGTCACTAAAGAGTGGGGCGGCTTGAGGGTAAGCTTGGCGTAAATAGGCAAACCACTGTTTAATGCGATTCGGGTAATACTTACTTTTATCGCCGCGTACCTCGTACTCACTGTATTGCAGCAGCAAATCCACCACTTGCTCCCACGGCATTGATTTGTGGTCATGCTTCACCACATTGCCTAAGTTTGGCACATTTAGCGCGCCGCGACATACCATTAAAGAATCGACCCCTGTGGTTGCTATACAAGCTTGCCCATCGGCGTAATTCCAGATTTCGCCATTAGCGATCAGAGGAATGTTGCAGCGCTGGCGGATTTGGTCGATATAGTGCCACTTAATTTCACTGGCTTTGTAGCCGCCTGTTTTGGTTCGGGCGTGCACGGTCAGTTCATCTGCTTTGCCTTGTTCGACTGCCTCGACGATCTCAAAGCAATCTTCTGGGTTTTCCCAGCCTAGGCGGATTTTGGCAGAGACAGGAATGTGCGCAGGAACCGCCTCTCGGCACGCTTTGACCACTTGATAGATAAGTTCCGGATGTTGCAACAGTGCCGCTCCGCCTTTGCTTTGGTTAACCATCTTCGCTGGACAACCAAAATTCAGATCGATGCCATAAGCACCAAGCTCGGCTGCTCGTACCGCGTTTTCTGCCATCCAATGTGGATCTTGACCAAGAAGTTGTAATTTGATTGGCACACCAGCACGTGTCTTTGAGCCTTGCAGCAGTTCAGGGCACAAGCGATAGAAGACGTGATCGGGAAGTGGCTGACTGACCACGCGAACAAATTCGGTGACGCAGAAATCGTAATCATTGATCTCTGTGAGCATCTCACGCATCAAATGATCCAATACCCCTTCCATCGGTCCCAATATTACACGCATAGCTAATTTTTGCCTCTGTCAAAACGAGGCGCGATTGTAGCGATAAGCGACTCGCTTGTCACGATAAGAGGGCTGCCAAAAGCCACAACGAATTTATCCACCACGTGGCTAAGCTTAGGTATATAATCGCCACTATTTACTGAAAAAATTACCGAAAAAAGTTAACGACAATGCAATACCAACTTATCGAACTCACGATTTCAGCATGTTCAGAATCAGCCTGGTTTATTGAAGGGGCTGTTTTTGCTGCGAATTTGACCGTCAAACCGACCGATCCAGAACAATGGCTGGACAGCTTGCTGGGCGAAGTCTCTGTCGATGTACGTCATGCGGTCACAGAGCAGATCCACAAGCAACATAATCGCATTCTGCGCAATGAGTACTCGCTGCAGACACTACTCGATGAAAACCAAGAGGCATTGGCGGACTTTGCCGAAGGGTTTATGTCGCTATGGCCGATAGTGGAAGAGCAGTGGCAAGAGGTGCAAATCAATGACGGTACGCAGCGTATGCTCAGTGCATGGTTAACATGCTTGATGCTTGCTATCGACCAAGAACAAACTCAAGCGCAAATGAAGGCGGCAGGGATCGAGACGCCACCGCAACTGGGTGATTTTCTGCCTCAGCTCGATCTGATGCTCAATGAGGTAGCACAAGCCGCAGATGAGTTGATGGTTGGCAATAAATCGCAAAGCCTTAATCCTTATAAAGGCATCGGCCGCAACGATACATGCCCTTGTGGTAGCGGTAAGAAGTTCAAACAGTGCTGCGGCCAGTAATATCGGTTTACAACTTAGAGAAAGCCAAAAGCCGGGAAATCAACCTGGCTTTGTTTTATCTGCGTTCATGTACTTAGCGGATGGGATTTCTTTTCTTGATGGCAAAGAATTGGGAAAAAAACACAAACGCGAGAACCACGAGATTGGCAGCAAAAATCACCACGAGCCACTGCGGCATGGATAAAGTTAAAAACTGCCACACGATTTTGCTGCAATCCCCATAGGCTTCAAACAGCCAAGGTGCCCACTGGTTAAGCGGTGCCCAATCAGGGAAAGTGACAAACAGGTCACAGGTTGCAAAAGGAGATGGATTAAACTGGTAGTCCACGTGTTGCATCGCCAGCGTTAAGCCTTTGTATGAACTGGCTCCCCAAGCCGCAAAACCAAGCCAACGAATCAATGGGTTGCTCGGTGCTATCAGCCCTATGAGTGCCGCGCCACCAATCCCAAACATAGCCACACGCTCATAAATGCACATCACGCAGGGCGAAAGTAGCATGACATGTTGGAAAAAGAGGGCCGCCCCCTCAAAGAAAAGAACAAAAATCAACAAAAGTAGCCATGAGGCACGACTACGAGAAAACCGATTAAGTGATGAAAAAAGAGTCACTTCAAGCAATCCTTTTGTAAATAAATAAAAAAAGCCCTGAATACTCAGAGCTTTTTATCTTGGATAAGTTTCTTAATCAATGGAAATATTTAGTGACCACTCGAAACTGCGTGTGAAACGGCCCCAACGTGATGCGAAATCCAACCCGCGTCATAAAACCAGGCAGTCATCGGCTCCAGTAGGAACACAATGCCAAACAGGCCCACCAAGGCGAGCACAACCGTATATGGCAGTGCCATCAGCACCATACGTCCATAAGAGAGGCGAATCAAAGGCGCTAAGGCCGAAGTCAATAGGAACAGAAATGCCGCCTGACCGTTTGGTGTGGCCACCGAAGGTAAGTTGGTACCTGTGTTGATAGCAACCGCGAGCAAGTCAAACTGATCGCGGTTAATCAAACCTTCGTGCAAGGCGGTTTTTACTTCGTTGATGTAAACAGTGCCAACAAACACGTTGTCTGAAACCATAGAGAGCAAACCGTTAGCGACATAGAACATCGCAAGCTGTGTTCCTTTGTCCTCAACCGCTAACACCGCATCAATTACTGGCTTAAAGAGTTGCTGGTCGATGATCACCGCAACGATAGAGAAGAATACCGCTAGCAACGCAGTAAATGGCAGTGCTTCTTCAAACGCTTTACCCAGCGAATGTTCTTCTATTACACCAGTGAACGCAGTGGCGAGGATGATGACCGACAAACCAATCAAACCGACCGCAGCCAAGTGCAGTGCGAGTCCAACAATCAACCAAACCGCAATCAAGCCCTGAATCCATAGTTTTGCGATGTCTTGATTGGTGCGGGTTTTGCGCTCTTCGTTGTCGAAATCGACCAATATATGACGAACGTTGTCAGGCAGCTCGGCACCATAGCCAAACACTTTGAACTTCTCAACCGCAACACAGGTAAGCAAACCGAAGATAAACACAGGCAGTGTGATTGGCGCCATACGAATCAAGAATTCACCGAACAGCCAGCCTGCTTGATCGGCAATGATCAGGTTTTGCGGTTCACCAACCATGGTGGTTACGCCGCCAAGTGCAGTCCCTACCCCGGCGTGCATCAATAGTGAGCGTAGGAATGCGCGGTAATTCTCAAGGTCATCTCGAGTTAGCTCAGTGATGTGGTCATCTTGGGTATGATCGTGGTCTGAACTCACCCCGCTGCCAGAGGCGACTTTGTGGTAGATTGAGTAGAAACCGACAGCAACGCTGATAACCACAGCAATCACCGTTAAGGCATCTAAAAATGCCGAAAGAAACGCGGCCGCAAAGCAGAATGCTAAAGAAAGCATCGCTTTAGAGCGGATGCCGAGCAAGATCTTGGTGAAAATAAACAGAAGCAAGTGCTTCATAAAGTAGATGCCGGCCACCATGAATACGAGGAGCAGTAGCACTTCAATATTCGCCACAAGTTCATGCTTTACTTGTTCTGGACTGGTCATCCCGATAGCAATTGCCTCAATTGCTAATAAACCGCCTGGTTGAAGTGGGTAACATTTTAGTGCCATCGCCAACGTAAAGATGAACTCTACCACCAGTAGCCAGCCTGCTACGAAAGGGTTGACGAGGAAAAAAACGAAAGGGTTAATGATTAGAAAAGAAATGATGGCAAGTTTATACCAATCAGGTGCCTTACCAAGAAAATTCTTGATAAAAGCGTTTCCGAGCGACATCGGCATGATAATTCTCTTACTTAACTGAGTTATGAATAGACACTACAACATAGTGCTTAAGCCTATGTGTCAAAGATGAAATATCTATCTTAAAAACAATAACTTAGAAAAACAACAAATCCTTGTTTTTATGTAGTTTTGCCAAGTTACTTCCCTTGAACTTAAGCACCGCTCCTTTTTCGCCCGCAACTCTACTATTAAGTAACACTTAGTCAATAAGAAATCCCCTTCAGATTGACAAATAGCGACTTTGTTTCATAAAACGCGATCGAAGTAGCACAAGTATATCATGAAAAGTATGCAAAAGTTCTCTTATCATCATAATTGACGTTCAAAGGAGAAAAAAGACTAATTAAGATAGGGTTCTAGATGATTGACTCAATTTTAAATTGCAATTTTACAATGAAAAATTGTGACAAATGACCCTTTATTTACTCTGGGTTTGTGCGTGGTTCGATAGCCATAAATTGTCATTTTTGCCACTCTTCAACCATTTCCTAGACTTTCTGTACCCATTTGGTATTAGAGTAAATATTCAATATTGCAGTTTGGTTTCATTTATTGTTAGGAAATTTTCGCTATTGAATAAGTAGTGGTATGATGAGTGCCATTGAAGACGCCAAAACAAAAACTGGATAACAAAATATAATGGTTATTAAGGCAAAGAGCCCAGCGGGCTTTGCAGAGAAGTATATTATTGAAAGCATCTGGAATGGTCGCTTTCCACCAGGTTCTATTTTACCTGCTGAGCGTGAGCTCTCTGAATTGATTGGAGTAACCAGAACAACACTGCGTGAAGTATTGCAGCGATTGGCTCGTGATGGTTGGTTGACTATTCAGCATGGTAAACCAACCAAAGTAAACCAGTTTATGGAAACATCTGGTCTACATATTCTAGACACTTTGATGACGCTTGATGTCGATAACGCTACTAACATCGTGGAAGATCTTCTGGCGGCGCGCACTAACATCAGCCCTATTTTTATGCGTTATGCATTCAAAGTGAATAAAGAGAGCTCTGAGCGAACCATCAGGAATGTAATTGACTCTTGCGAACAATTGCTTGAAGCGCCATCGTGGGATGCATTTTTGTCATCGTCTCCTTATGCCGACAAAATTCAACAAAATGTAAAAGAAGACAATGAGAAAGATGAAGTCAAGCGTCAGGAAATTCTGGTGGCGAAGACATTCAATTTTTACGACTACATGCTTTTTCAACGTTTGGCGTTTCACTCTGGGAACCAAATCTACGGCCTCATCTTTAACGGTTTAAGAAAACTGTATGATCGTGTTGGAAGCTTCTATTTTTCCAATCCGACTTCGCGTGCACTTGCTCTGAAATTTTATCGCCAGTTGCTACAGATCTGCGAGTCAGGTCAACGTGAACAGTTACCAGGCCTTATTCGTCAATATGGCATTGAAAGTGCGATGATTTGGAACGAGATGAAAAAGCAGTTGCCGACCAATTTCACGGAAGACGATGCTTAGAAGCTGATAGAGAAAACCGCCAAATCGGCGGTTTTCTTTTAGGCGATGGAAAGTTTGGGCAGTGGCAGGTAAACACTCTCAATGATCTCATCTAACATCGCGTCATAACTGGTAAAAATGGCCGCCGAAATTTGACTGGTCAGCTCATAAAGTTCAGTCTTTATCGGACGGCTCTCCGCCGATTCCACATATGCCTCTAAGACACGAGTGATTTCCATCCCTGCCGGAGAGGCAATACTCAAAGGACTTATAAGCGCTAATTGATTGAGCCTTCTAACCATCCTGTCTGCATTATGACGAAATCGCGTTAGCCCTTGCTCATCTTGAATGTCTTGGATAGAGATGCGCAGCTGTGTCAATGCTTCAAGACTTTCAATCACAATCTGCCAATGGCCGTGGTACTCATCACTCAGTTCATCGCGTTCTGACTCGGCCAACCAGCTGACAGTCACTTCATCAATTAGGTAGAGTGTATGACGGATCAACTTACCATGGTGAAATTGACTTTTTGCTACGCTGTTTTCCTGCCAATTGTTAAAAAGAAACGTGTATTGATTCAATAGGATGCGATACAAAGGCTTGCTGTCTATCGCAGTGAGATCGATCAACATCTGACAACGCAACAACACTTCTTCCTGAATGTGCTTAATCTCGCTACTGTGAGGCTGTTTGTAGAGCAAGCTCAAATGCGCTGCAGAGCGATGTTGTCGTGTTAAGTGCACCACTTCTCTCAATGTACTAAGGATTTGATACTTCTGCATGTAACGGTTTTCACGCTTTTGTGAAAGGTAGAAGAGTGAACCTAAAACGGCGATAGACAATAACGATGACAGTAAAACAAACATAACTTACTCCTTGTATGCGTTCCTAGCCACAAAGGGGTAGAGCAGGTTTAATGCCAGAATATTAATTGTTTAAATTCAAATGGTTAGATTTTGTTAGTGAAAATCACTGTGCCAATTTGGTGCAGCTATCACCAAAAGTGTGAAATAGGACACAAAAAAAGCCTCGCGTTTTTAACTGCGAGGCTTGGAGATAAGTAAATCGTTGACTGCTGGTTACATCACACGCATGCCAGGCTGCGCGCCTTCATGCGGTTCAAGGATCCAGAGATCTTTTCCACCAGGGCCGGCGGCAAGGATCATGCCTTCCGACATGCCAAACTTCATCTTACGTGGCTTCAGGTTAGCAACCACAACGGTGTATTTACCAACCAGATCCTCGGGGTTGTAAGCGGCTTTAATACCAGAGAAAACTTGACGCATTTCGCCACCAATATCTAACTGGAATTTCAGCAGTTTGTCCGCTTTTGGTACGGATTCACAAGAAACGATTTTAGCGATACGGAGGTCAACTTTGGCGAAATCGTCAAATTCGATCTCGGCGGCAATCGGATCTTTGCTCAACTCACTCTCTTGCGCATTTTTTGCGGCTTCAGCTTTCTCTTTCGCTGCCATTTCGGCCGCTGCATCTTCTTTTGACGCTTCGATCATGGCTTCGATGTTTTTCGGATCGATACGATTAAACAGCGCTTTGAATGCTGTGATTTCGTGTGCCGTTAATGGCAGAGCAATGCCTTCCCACGTTAGTTCTTGATTTAAGAACGCTTCTGTTCGCGCCGCTAGTGCTGGCATCACAGGTTTCAAGTAGGTCATGAGAACGCGGAATAGGTTAATACCAACAGAACAAATCTCTTGTAGCTCTTGATCTTTGCCTTCTTCCTTTGCCACAACCCAAGGTGCTTTCTCATCAACGTACTGGTTTGCTTTGTCAGCGAGAGCGGTAATTTCACGAATCGCGCGACCAAACTCACGTGTTTCGTAAAGTTCAGCGATACGGTCTGCAGCGGCAACAAATTCGTTGTAAAGCTCTGGCTCGACGAAGTTTTCAGCGAGCTTGCCTTCAAAGCGCTTGGCAATGAAACCAGCGTTACGCGATGCTAGGTTAACGATCTTGTTTACTACGTCAGCGTTGACGCGCTGAGTAAAGTCTTCAAGGTTAAGATCTAGGTCGTCAATGCGGCTGTTCAGTTTCGCTGCGTAGTAGTAACGTAGGCACTCAGGATCAAGATGCTCAAGGTAAGTACTCGCTTTCACGAATGTCCCTTTAGACTTAGACATCTTCGCGCCGTTGACCGTAACATAGCCGTGAACAAAAACGTTGTTTGGCTTACGGAAACCAGAACCGTCTAGCATTGCTGGCCAGAATAGGCTGTGGAAGTAAACAATGTCTTTACCGATGAAATGGTACAGTTCCGTTTTGCTGTCTTTGTTCCAGTATTCATCGAAGTCTAGATCGTCACGTTTATTACACAGGTTTTTGAATGAGCCCATGTAACCGATAGGTGCATCAAGCCAAACGTAGAAGAACTTGTCTTTTTCGCCTGGGATTTCAAAACCGAAGTAAGGCGCATCACGGGAGATATCCCACTGTTGCAGGCCCGACTCAAACCACTCCTGCATTTTGTTGGCGGTTTCAGTTTGTAGAGAACCAGAACGTGTCCACTCTTTGAGCATGCTTTCAAACTGAGGCAGGTCGAAGAAGAAGTGTTCGGAATCTTTCATTACTGGTGTTGCGCCTGATACCGCTGATTTCGGGTTAATCAGTTCGGTTGGGCTGTACGTTTCGCCACAAGCATCACAGTTGTCGCCGTATTGGTCTTCTGACTTACATTTCGGGCACGTCCCTTTAACGAAACGATCCGGTAGGAACATCTCTTTTTCAGGGTCGAACAACTGAGAAATAGTACGGCTAGAGATAAAGCCATTTTTCTTCAGTTGCAGATAAATGTGCGTAGCCAGCTCACGGTTCTCGTCTGAATGCGTGCTGTGGTAGTTATCAAAGCTGATATCAAAGCCAGCAAAGTCCTTCTGGTGCTCCACGTTGACCGCAGCGATCATCTCTTCTGGCGACATACCCATCTGTTGAGCTTTAAGCATGATTGGCGTGCCGTGAGCATCGTCAGCACAGATGAAATTTACAATGTTGCCGCGTAGGCGTTGGTAACGAACCCAAATGTCCGCTTGGATATGCTCAAGCATATGACCAAGGTGGATCGAACCGTTAGCGTACGGAAGGGCACAAGTTACCAGCAATTTCCTTGAGGGAAAGTTTCTTGGATCGTTTGCCATACTTAATATTCGCTTTTCTCGATAGGTATAAAAATTTGATTGATAATACTAACTCAGTAAATCGGTAAGTCCAAGGTGTGACAGAGGATAATCACCTGGTTTTTTTGGGGTTCAGTCGTGCTTTACTCGGTGGTAGGATGCAGTCAACAGAGGAGGCGATATGCGTCAATTCACTTCAAAACAAGATTTCTCTTATTGGCTTAATCAGTTCGAACATTGGGCTTTGATACCGCAGTGGGCAGATATGCACGGTGTGGTGAATGTAAAAGCCGACGGTGGGCTGCACATCACGCTGCCTTTTGCTGCCAAATCGTTGATCGAAGCGTTGACGAGTTGGATAGTGCAGCAGCAAGCAAGCGGCGAGGCGGCTAAGGTGGGGTTCACCATTGAGCAGCGAGTCAAAGCGATGGAAACGTCAGTTGCTCACGCTGTAAGTGGAATAAAAAACATCATCGCGGTTACCTCCGCCAAAGGCGGTGTGGGCAAATCTACTACGGCGGTTAATTTGGCACTGGCGATAGCGGCCAGTGGCGCAAAAGTGGGGTTGCTTGATGCTGATATCTATGGTCCGTCTTTGCCGCTAATGCTCGGCACACTAAATAAAAAGCCAGACGTCGAGCAGGGAAAATGGATGCAACCTGTGCTGGCGCATGGCATCTATACCAACTCAATCGGTTACTTAGTCGATCAAAAAGAAGCCGCTATTTGGCGTGGGCCGATGGCTTCCAAAGCGCTAGCGCAATTGCTCAATGAAACTCAGTGGCCGGATCTCGACTATTTGGTCATCGATATGCCTCCCGGTACCGGTGATATTCAACTGACTTTATCACAGCAAGTGCCAGTGACAGGCAGTGTGATCGTCACCACGCCGCAAGATCTCGCGTTGGCGGATGCGCGCAAAGGGGCCGCCATGTTTCGTAAAGTGGGTGTTCCGGTGCTCGGTGTGGTTGAGAACATGAGTTACCATATTTGCCGCCACTGCGGGGCCCAAGAGGCGATTTTCGGCCATGGTGGTGGTGAAGAAATGGCCAAAGAGTATGGACTGGCCCTGCTAAGTCAGATCCCACTGCATATTGAGATGCGCGAAGACATTGACGCTGGTGTGCCAACGGTTTGTCGGCGACCAGAAAGTGAACATGCACAGCGTTATTACCAGCTTGCGGAGCGTATATGCAGTGCATTGTACTGGCAAGGAAAGGCAAAGCCAGAGACCATTCTCTACACCCGGCTTGATTAAATAAGCCCATCGATTTCAGATGAAAAAAAGACCAAGTAATCGTTTGCTTGGTCTTTTGTTCTCCGCTGCCGGAGAAAAGGGCGTTAAAGCAGGAAAAGCGACTAGTATCTAAAGGATGAACTCCCTATAATCAGGCGGTTTATCTATTCCTACTGCTACAAAATCATCATCGGGTGCAACTAATGTCTGAGAATAATCAATGCGTCATCGTCGGTATTGCGGGCGCGTCAGCTTCTGGAAAAAGTCTGATTGCCAGCACGATCTATAATGAACTTCGTGCCAAAGTAGGCGACCATCAAATCGGTGTGATTACGGAAGATTGCTACTACAATGACCAAAGCCATTTGAGCATGGAAGAACGCGTTAAAACTAACTACGACCACCCGAGCGCGCTCGACCACGATCTGCTTTGTGAACACCTAGAAAAGCTCACCCGAGGTGAAGCGGTTGAAGTCCCTGAGTACAGCTATACTGAACATACCCGCACGGCCAATACCACTACCATGACGCCGAAAAAAGTGATCATCCTAGAAGGCATCTTGCTTTTGACCGATCCGCGTTTGCGTGACTTAATGCACGCGACTGTCTTTATGGATACGCCACTGGATATCTGTCTGCTGCGCCGTGTGAAGCGTGATGTAGAAGAGCGCGGCCGTACCATGGAATCGGTGCTGAAACAGTACCAGCAGACTGTGCGCCCAATGTTTATGCAGTTTATTGAGCCTTCAAAACAGTACGCTGATATCATCGTTCCTCGTGGTGGTAAAAACCGCATTGCGATTGATGTACTGAAAGCGCACATTGCAAAACTTTTGAAAGCTTAAGTCATTGTCTTGTCAGCGAGCTTTATTTTTATTTAAGAAAGTGGCACTTTAAGTGCCACTTTCTTTTTTGGAGCAAGAACCGCGCAAAATAGGTGTTTTCTCTGTTCTTGTCTCAACTCTTGCATGCAAAGGAATACGCATATGAAAAAACTGTTCCTTATTTTGGCTGCGTCTATCGCGGTTGTCGTGATTGCGGTGATAGCGTTAGTGACCTTAGTGAATCCCAATCAATTTAGACCGTTGATCACCGAACAAGTAGCCAAGCAAACGGGTTTAGCGTTGGTGATTGAAGGCGACATTGAATGGCAATTTTTCCCTTCGGTTGGTTTTTCTCTAGGCAAAACGGAGTTAAAGAATCCTCAGGGCTTTTCTCAAGAAAACTTATTTAAAGTTGAGAACGTTGGGATCGATATCTCGGTGATGCCTCTGCTTGATAAAGTCTTGCAGATTGGTGATGTTCGCCTTGATGGTGCGGAATTTCATTTAGAGACGCGTAAAGATGGGCAAAAGAATATTGATGCGTTGACTCAGCAGCAGAAAGCGCAGCAAGAGACGGCTCCGCAAGAGGTGATCTCGGAGCCCGCCACGGATGCTCCACAGCAAGCTGGCGCGGCGGCAGACTGGCGTATTGAGCTAGCCGGGATCTCGGTGAGCAATGCCAAACTCGTTAACCAAGATAGACAAGCGGGTACTTCACTTGAACTCTATGATGTGAATTTCTCACTTTCAGAGTTTGCCTTTGAGCAATGGACCAAAGCGGAGTTTTCAGCCAAAGGAAAAAACAACCAGCAACAGTTCAGCGCAAACGGTAAGCTTGAGTTTCACTTGGCGCAAGACTTCTCTTCTTATGCTCTGCGCAATATCGAGCTGAACAGCCAGTTTAGCGATCCAGCCACGAAGATGGATAGCATCAAGTTGGTGCTGAACACATTCGAGTTTGATAAAGACAACGCACTGACATTTGCAATCAAAGGCCAAGCATCCGGTATGGATCTTTCGGCCAATGGCTCGGCGCAGTTGCATGTGGATGCTGCCATCAGCACCGTGATGGTGAAGACAATCCTGTTGGAATCGCAACTCAATGGGGAATCACTGCCTCAATCGCCAATGAAGGTGGCAATGAGCTCTGAAGTGACCTTTGATGTGCCGCGCAGCCATCTATCGCTTGTGCTAAATAAACTGACCGCCAACGCTATTGCATTAGACGGTAAAGCCGATGTGACGTTAGCTGAGATTCCGAAAGTGCGTTTTTCGCTGCACAGCCTAGAGATTGATCTCGATGAGTTTCTCGGCCTAACGCAGCCGTCGCAAGAAACGGCAAGCACAAACAGCAGCAATGACAAAGACGCGCATCCAGAGGCAAACAACGAAGTTGAGCCTGATCTGAGCGCGTTAAAAACGTTGGATGTGATTGGTCAAGTGAGTATTGATAAGTTCAAAGCCAATAATGCCAAGCTGCAAAATGTCATCACCAAGTTCACGGTGAACCGTGGTATTGCGACCTTAGATCGCTTTGATGCCAATCTGTATCAAGGCTCTATCAACGCCAGCGCGAAACTGGATGCACGTCGATCACCAGCCACCTATAGTGTGAAAAAGCGCATAAAAGATGTCCAAGTGCAGCCACTGCTGGTGGACGTGGCACAAAATGACAAGTTGGAAGGCACTGGCGACATCAACATTGATGTGCAGGGTAGCAGTTTGACACCAAGTGGTATTCAGAAGAACTTAGTGGGCACCGCGACGATCAATTTTGCTGATGGTGCTGTCAATGGCATCAACGTTGCCCAGTTGATTCGTGAAAATTACGCGAAATTTAAAGGGCAAAAGTTGGATGAAAAGCAAGGTGTGCAAAAAACCGATTTCAGCTCGATGAGTGCTACGTTAAAGCTCAATAAAGGCAATGTGTCGACCGACAATCTGCACATGCAATCTCCGTTACTGCGTATTCGTGGTAAAGGAGAAGCAAACTACATCGATCAAACGGTTGATTTTACGGTCAGTACTTCCATTGTTGGCACGTTAGAAGGTCAGGGCGGTAAGGATATCGACGAGCTGCGCGATGTTACGATCCCCATCAATATTTCCGGTAAATGGGCCGACCCTAAATTCAAGCTAGTGTTTGACGATGTGCTCAAGCAGAAAGCGCAGAAAGAGATCGACCGCGGAGTCGAGAAGTTGACCGATAAGATCAAAGATGAAAAAACCAAGCAAGCGGTGGATGGATTGTTAAAAGGACTGTTCAACTAAACGCAATAAGTAAACTAAATGCAATAAGGGCGACTTGATGGTCGCCCTTATTGCAAACGATGTGTGCCGAGGAAAAGGCTACCAATCAACCCCTTTCAATGCTTTGATACCGGATTCGAAAGCGTGTTTCACGTTTCTCACTTCAGAGACAGTGTCCGCCATTTCGATCAGAGTGCGATGTGCACCGCGACCGGTGATTACCACCGATTGCATTTGAGGACGCTGTGCTAGCGCATCCACCACATCATCTAAATCAATATAACCATAGCTGACCATGTAGGTGAGTTCGTCAAAAAGAAGTACGTCAAGTGATTCATCTTTGAGCATGCGCTTGCACTCTTGCCAAACTTGCTGTGCGGCTTGGGTATCCGTCTCTTTGTTCTGGGTTTCCCAAGTGAAACCGGTCGCCATGACTTGAAACTCAACGCCTAGTTTTTCCAGCAAATTGCGTTCGCCATTGTCCCAGGTTCCTTTAATAAATTGCGCCACTGCGCATTTTTTGCCGTGCCCAACTGCGCGAGCGATCGTCCCAAAACCAGAGGTTGATTTGCCTTTGCCATTGCCTGTGATCACTAGTAGCAAGCCTTTTTCTTCCTGGGCGGCGGCGATTTTGGCATCGACTTGCTGTTTAATTTTCTGTTGTCGTTCCTTGTGGCGACTCTCTTTGTTCTCTTCCGAGTGCATATCAACTCCAATAATATTTACCTTTTCGCCATAGTAACGGAAAACCTAACTACAAAGTACTTGTAATCATTAGGGTTAAATAGAAATGATGCACGCTAAAAAGCAATTTCTTTAGAAAAATGTTGTCACTTGCTAGAGTCGGAGTTTGAAAGAAGGCGATTACCAAGGATGAAGTGATGAAAAAACTATTGGTTGTGTGTATGGGAAATATTTGCCGCTCTCCGACGGCTGAAGCGGTACTGCGCGCTAAAGCAATGAATCTGGGTATGGAGGTAGAAATTGATTCAGCGGGGACGATTGACTATCACAGAGGATCGCAGCCAGACCATCGTTCTCGATGCGCTGGAGAGAAAAGAGGCTACTCGTTCCAAGGAATTCGAGCGCGGCAAGTGAGAGGAGAGGATTTTGCGTACTTTGATATGGTCTTGGCGGCAGATAAGGCAAATCTCAACGATCTTTTGGCGATTTGCCCTGCGCAGTACCAGCATAAGATTTCGCTCTTTTTGAACCATTGCTCTTGCGAGCATGATGAGATCCCTGATCCCTACTATGGTGGTGATGCAGGGTTTGAGCAGGTGCTGGATCTGATTGAACAAGCGGCAGATGCCATCGTGGAAAAGTGCAAGAACTAGAAGCTCAAATAGCGAAAGGGCTACTGTTTAGTAGCCCTTTGAGTTAGAGAGGTCGGGTTAGTTTGTCAATCCAGGTTTTGCCATTTCAGCAGAAGCTTGGCTTGTTGCCACCTGACTGCCTGCACCGCGTTGAACATAACGCTCAGAGCGGAACGCGGCTGCGACGACGGTAATCTCACGCAGCTCCTGTGGACCAGGCGCTTTGGTCATCGGCGCAAAGGCATGTGGCTTAGATAGCGCACTCACCGCTCGCTTTTCCAGCTTGGGCTGAGTTGCCTGTACCGGTGCTTCGACTTTGACCAGATTCTCTGCCGAGTCCTCTTTGCTTTCTACTTTAGAAGAAGTCGCTTCTAGGGTCGTCACTTCAGCATTAGTTTCATCAACCGTTTCTTCAACGGCAACCGAAACCTGTTCAGCCGTTTCTTGAGCTGATTCGCTTACAACTTCCACGTCTGCTTGTGATGTAGGTTCCTTTGCTGCAACGAAAGAGTCTTCTGCCACAATGACAGCTTCTTGTGCATCGACAGGCGTTGTCACTTGCTCAATGACTTCAACAGCCGCTTGGTTGTGCTGGATAGTGTCAGACGTTTGCTGCTCATCTGCGTCACGTCGAACAATGACTTTACCCATAGCGAGTTCAGGACAAGCAACACCACCTTGCAAAATCACTGCTGATTCGACGATGGTTTCTGTCACAGGCTCTTTCGCGACTTGCTCTTTTTTCGCAACCGGTTTTGGAATATAGCGCGGCATCACTTTACCCATCGCCATTTCTGGTGATGCAACGCCACCTTTACGCAGGCGGAAAGGATTTGGACGGCGGTCACGACCACGGCGACGACGTTGCCCACTGGCACGAAGATGACGTGGCGAACGACGATTGCGGCGTGGTTTCGCCTCTTTATCTTCGTCTTGCTCATCGACACTGTCAGTATCAATGTTTGCAACGATTTGAACCGCAGTTTCAACTGGCGTAGCAACGAAACCTTCGTTTTGCTCCAGCACAGGCGTCGCAGCCAATACGTTTTCTTCTACCGTTTCGTCTTGAACCTGATCTTTTACGCGTACAGATTTGTTCAGTTTACGACGCTGACGACGCTCTTTAACTTTCTCTGCCTTCACATTTGCTTTAACAGAATCCTGCTTCTGTGCCCCTTGTGCTTCTGAAGCAAGCTGTAAACCTTTTTCCGCGACTTTGGGGTTCGCTTTGTTTTCTACAGGTGCTTCTGCTTTCACCGGAGCCGCTTTCGGCTTACGCTTTTGTTGTTGGCGCGGCTTAGCGCTTTCATCTTGAGCGGGTTCTACTGTCGCACTCTCGTCGCGTGGTTTACGGCGACGTTTGTTGTCACGAGGCTCTCGGTTTTCACGAGGCTCACGACTGTTACGACGGCGATCATTACGATCGTGATGTTCACGTTTCTGACGTTTGTCGTCTTTTTCGCCTTCGTTTTGCGTCTGCTGTTTTTCTGCCTCAGCTTTGTCTTGAGCAGAGCCAAACAGAAAGTTACCCAGTGCACTAAAGAAGCGACTCAACAAGCCTGGCTGCTGTGGCTGAGGTTGAGCTTCCACTTCTTTTACTTGCGGTGCTGGTTTTGGCGCAGGAGCAGATTGCGCAGTAGATGCGAAACCTTTCAAAACAGGTTCTTCAATGCGTTTCGGCTTGAATTCTGTTTCTGAACTCTCTTTTCCTTCCGCTTCTTTTATCGCTTCCAATTTCTTCGGTAGCAAGTAGGAAAGCAGATCCACCTCTTCGCCTTCACGTACACGGATCACCTCAAAGTGCGGTGTTTCCATGTCGGAGTTCGGCACGACAGTGATCTTGACTTCTTGGATGCGTTCAATGTGGTTCACTGAGCGACGTTTTTCGTTCAACAGGTAAGAAGCGATCGGTACAGGTACCACAGCCAATACTTGGGCGGTATTGTCTTTCAGTGCTTCTTCTTCAATTAAACGCAAAACAGAAAGCGCTAGAGATTCGTTGTCGCGAACGACACCGGTACCACTACAACGAGGACAGATGTGATGGCTAGCTTCTGCTAAAGAAGGACTCAAGCGCTGACGCGACATTTCGAGCAGACCAAAGCGTGAAATGCGGCCAATTTGTACACGTGCACGATCAAGACGTACCGCTTCTCGCAGGCGGTTTTCCACTTCGCGTTGGTGACGCACAGGAGTCATGTCGATGAAATCGATCACCACCAGACCACCTAAGTCACGCAGACGCAGCTGGCGAGCGATTTCGTCTGCCGCTTCCAAGTTGGTGTTTAGAGCGGTTTCTTCGATGTCGCCGCCTTTGGTCGCACGCGCAGAGTTGATATCAATCGAGGTCAATGCTTCGGTTGGGTCAATAACGATAGAACCACCAGAAGGAAGACGAACTTCACGTTGGAACGCGGACTCAATCTGGCTTTCAATCTGATAGTGACTGAAAAGCGGCACTTCACCATCGTATTTCTTCACACGGCTGATAAAGTCTGGACGAACCAACTGAATGTGCTCTTTGGCGCGTTCAAAAATGGTGTTGCTGTCGATTAAGATCTCACCGATATCGCGACGCAAATAGTCGCGGATAGCACGAACAATGACGTTACTCTCTTGGTGGATCAGAAACGGCGCTGGATTTGATTCAGAAGCGTCTTTAATTGCCGCCCAATGATTGAGTAGTACATTTAGGTCCCACTCAAGTTCTTCTGCACTTTTGCCTACCCCTGCGGTGCGGACAATCAAGCCCATTCCTTGCGGTAGTTCGAGTGTGCTTAAGGCCGTTTTGAGATCGGTTCTCTCGTCACCTTCGATACGGCGAGAAATACCACCTGCACGAGGGTTGTTTGGCATCAACACTAAGTAGCTGCCTGCCAAAGAGATAAACGTTGTCAAAGCAGCGCCTTTACTCCCACGTTCTTCTTTCTCAATCTGTACAATTACTTCCTGACCTTCTCTTAGCACTTCTTTAATGCTCGGACGGCCTTGGTAGGTATAACCATCTGGGAAGTATTCTTTGGCAATTTCTTTGAGAGGAAGGAAACCGTGTCGCTCAGCACCGTAATCGACGAATGCGGCTTCTAAGCTTGGTTCAACGCGTGTGATACGCCCTTTGTAGATATTTGCTTTCTTCGATTCATGCCCAGGACTTTCGATATCCAAATCGTAAAGTCGTTGGCCATCAACCAAAGCGACACGCAACTCTTCTTTTTGAGTTGCGTTAATTAACATTCTTTTCATTGAAAATTTCTCGTTGTCTTTATCTTTTGTTGTCTTTTGTCTCTGTCACAAAGTTCGCTATCTCATGGTGCCTGATCCCGTGGTTTACAGATTGCAGCCTCCCGGCTGGAGGGGGATGCTCTAGGGCACGTCAGTCATCACAAACAACATAGGTTGCCTGTGAGCCGTATCAATATCGGTAATTACTCAACATGAGTGTGCGATGAGTAGTGTGACAGTTATGTTGATGTTGAGATGTCTTACGCCAATTGCAGCATTCAAACGTCAACAAACTACTCGGTGTGCTTGTGGACAAACGGTCGGTTATATACAAGTAATCAACCGGACCTACCTTCGCAGTCGTGAACTATAACAGTGCGGCGGAGTATCAGCAATCGCCTTTGACGCAAACGTTGCAAGTTTTTAGTTTGAGTTCAATTTTACCTATTGCCACTGTTGGCTTTATAAACAATTGGTGGGTGATTAGTAACCTGTGGGTAACTTTGTTGTTGGGAGAGCAAAGCGAGAACGAACCTTATGGCGCAGATAGGTAAATTTTGTCGTTAAGGGAAAAGAAAGACTCTGTGAACTTAAGCCCGTTTACGTTTACAATAGCGCCATGAACGAAATCAGAACTAAAGTCCAATCCGTCGAAATCGATGAGGATATGGCTGGTCAACGCATTGATAATTTCTTGCGTAACCAATTAAAAGATGTCCCTAAAAGCATGATTTATCGAATCGTGCGTAAGGGCGAAGTCCGAGTAAACAAAAAGCGCATCAAAGCAGAGTATAAGCTGCAAGCTGGCGACGTGGTACGTATTCCACCCCTAACGGTGGAAGAAAAAACACCAGAAGTCGCACCGAGCACCAAACTCAATCGAGTAGCAGAGCTTGAGCAGCAGATTATCTTCGAAGACGATCATCTGCTGATCCTCAATAAACCCTCTGGCACGGCGGTACACGGTGGTAGCGGTTTAAAATTTGGTGCGATTGAAGCGCTACGAGCGTTAAGACCGGAAGCGCGTTTTTTAGAGCTAGTGCATCGTATTGACCGTGACACCTCCGGAATCTTGCTCGTGGCTAAAAAGCGCTCTGCATTGCGACATTTGCAAGCGCAGTTTCGTGAAAAAACAGTTAAGAAATATTATTTCGCGTTGGTGATGGGTGAGTGGAAAAACAGCTGCAAGGTGGTCAACGCGCCACTGTTGAAGAACGAAGTGAATAGCATTGTTCGCGTTAATCCGAATGGTAAACCTTCTGAAACGCGCTTTAGCGTGCTTGAAAAGTTTACCCAAGCGACGTTAGTGCAAGCGAGTCCGATTACCGGGAGAACGCATCAAATTCGTGTCCACACACAGTACAGCGGCCACCCTATTGCGTGGGACGATCGATATGGTGATCGTCGATTTGATGCTTACACAGGTCAACATGGGTTAGACCGTCTGTTTTTGCATGCGGCCAACATACGTTTTGTGCACCCAGCTACCGAAGCGTCAATGGAGATTAACGCGCCGATGGGTGAGCAGCTAGAGGCGGTGTTAGCCTCTCTTCGAAGTGAGAAAAAGGGATGATGGTCATCCCTTTATTCTGATTATCCCAGTACTTTACATCCGTGTTTTTCCAGTATATCGACCAGATCAATGAGAGGCAGCCCGATCAAAGTGTTGGGATCTTTGCCCTCTAATCGTTCAAACAGCGCAATGCCTAATCCTTCACTTTTGAAACTGCCAGCGCAGTAAAAAGGTTGCTCTACATCGACATAGTATTCAATTTGTGCTTGGGAAAGTTGGCGAAAGTGGACACGAAAGGTATCTAGCTTGCTCAGCGTTTGTCCAGTTTGGCTGTTAAATACGGCTAAACCGGTATAGAAATCAATGCTTTTACCACTTTGTGAGAGTAGTTGCTGTATAGCCTGCTCTCCGGAGAGTGGCTTGCCAACAATTTCTCCACCAATTACGCAGACCTGATCGCTGCCAATGACTAAGCTTGGTTGGGTCAGTGCACAAGATTCCGCTTTGGTCTGTGCCAATCGTAAAACCAGATCTTGAGGAGATTCGCTTGGCAAAGGCGTCTCATCACAAATTGGCGATTGGGTCGTAAAGGGCAGCGACAGTTTTTCAAGCAGTTGCTGGCGAAATGGCGAGGTAGACGCTAAAACTAGTTGGTAATTTTTCATTTTAATTTACAATTTGGCAGAGCATTTTTCCTAGCATAACGGATCAAAACCGACCCTTGCTAATGCTCTGTATGACAAGCGCAAAAAAGTACAAATTTTTTGCCTTTTTCTTTGACTAATTTCTATTTGGAAGATAATATTCGCGCCCTATGCAAAAGGTAAAAATACCGCGAACGGTGGATCCGGCGAAGGCTGCTCAAAAAAGATTGGATTACGATGGTATCATCCAAGCCAGTCTGTTTAAGCGTCTTGCTGAAATGACCGAAGGCGTAAAACGCGACGCAGAAGTCTATTTGTCATTTGAGATAGATGAACAGCGACTCGTTGTTATCTCTGGTAAAGCTAACATCGAAGTCGATTTAGAGTGTCAACGTTGTAATGAGTCATTCACACATTATTGTGAAGTAGGGTTCACTTATACTCCTTACTACAGTGAGAAAAGTGAGCAAGATGCTCCAGAATGTTACGATTTGGTAGATCTTAACGAATATGGAGAGGTCGATCTCATTCAATTGGTTGAAGACGAGTTCATTCTAGAATTACCTCAAATTGCCATGCACGATGAAGCGGATTGCAGCGTTAATTCAAATAACATGGTATTTGGCGATATTCCTGAAGAAATTGAGGAAGGTAAACCAAATCCGTTCGATGTTTTAAAAAGCTTAAAGCGATAAGCTTTACGCTGAACCCATAACATAGGAGTAGGGTCAATGGCCGTACAACAAAACCGTAAAACACGTTCAAGACGTGGTATGCGTCGTTCTCACGATGCGCTAACTACAGCAGCTCTATCTGTAGACGCGACTTCTGGTGAAACGCACCTACGCCACAACGTAACCGCTGAAGGTTACTACCGTGGCAAAAAGGTTATCAACAAGTAAGGTTGACCTTTGCAAAGTATTACCGTTGCACTTGATGCAATGGGCGGGGATTTTGGTCCTCGCGTCACAGTGCCTGCCGCCGTGCAGGCACTGTCTCATTTCCCAGAGCTAAAAGTGATTCTCACAGGTGATCAACCTTTGATCACAACTCAACTTTCCCGATTAGGTTATAAACCTGACTCTCGTCTGACTATCCAGCATTGCAGTCGTGTAATCTCCAACTCGGAAAAACCTTCTCTGGCACTGCGTAACAGTCAAGACAGTTCGATGCGTTTGGCGATTGAACTGGTTTCGGATGCCAAAGCGGATGCCTGTGTCAGTGGTGGCAATACTGGCGCCTTGATGGCCTTATCTCGTTTTATTCTCAAATTACTGCCAGGAATCGACAGACCTGCATTAGTGTCTGCATTACCCACCGTGTCCGCTGGCCGCAGTTGGATGCTTGACTTAGGGGCGAACGTTTCTTGTGATGCCGACAGCTTATTTCAGTTTGCGGTAATGGGAGCAGCGCTCGCCGAAGAACACCTTAACCGTATCCCCAAAGTGGCGGTATTAAATGTGGGTGTTGAAGAGATTAAAGGTAATGATGTGGTCAAACGTTGTGCCGAATTGCTTTCCCAAACCGACGCGGTTAATTTTGTCGGCTTTATTGAGGGAAATCAGATTCTGCAGAATGTGGCCGACGTGATTGTCTGTGATGGCTTTGTCGGCAACGTCTGTCTTAAAGCGAGTGAAGGCACCGCTCAGCTCTTTATCGAAAAAATAAAAAATAGCATGGCGACTTCGTCTATAAAGGGTTGGATAGCCAAAAAACTGCTTTCTGGGCTATTTTATGAATTAAAAACACTGAACCCCGACCAGTATAACGGTGCAAGTTTGTTAGGATTGCGCGGCATTGTCATTAAAAGTCATGGAAGTGCTGATGTATCTGCGGTTGTTAACGCCATAGGCGAAGCAGTACACGAGGTCAAACGACAAGTACCAAGCCGGATAAGCGATCGTTTGGAAGCGGTTTTACTCGAGAGGCATTATTAGTCTTCATGTATAGCAAAATTTTAGGTACTGGCAGCTACTTGCCATCTCAGATCCGCACCAACGCTGATCTCGAGAAAATGGTAGAGACGAGTGACGAGTGGATTGTGACTCGTACAGGCATCAAAGAACGCCGTATTGCGGCAGAAAACGAAACCGTTGCGGATATGGGTTTCTATGCTGCTGAAAATGCCATTGAGATGGCCGGCATCGATAAACATGACATTGATCTCATCATTGTCGCGACGACTAGCGGTAGCCATACTTTCCCTTCATCTGCGTGTCAGGTTCAGGCAAAGCTTGGCATTAAAGGCTGTGCAGCATTTGATCTCGCCGCCGCCTGTTCTGGTTTTATTTATGCACTATCGGTCGCCGATCAGCATATCAAAACAGGGATGTGCAAGAATGTCCTCGTGGTGGGTTCAGACGCGCTGTCAAAAACGTGTGATCCGACCGACCGTTCAACCATTATTCTCTTTGGTGACGGCGCTGGTGCGGTTGTCATTGGTGCAAGCGAAGAGCCGGGTATTCTATCTACTCACATCTACGCGGATGGTGAGTTTGGTGATCTTCTTAGCTTAGAAGTACCTGAGCGCGGTAAAGATGCCGATAAATGGCTGCACATGGCGGGCAATGAGGTATTTAAGGTGGCAGTGACGCAACTGTCTAAGCTGGTGAAAGATACCCTGGATGCTAATGGCATGCACAAATCTGAACTCGACTGGTTGGTTCCGCATCAAGCAAACTATCGCATTATTTCTGCGACCGCGAAAAAGCTTTCGATGTCTTTGGATCAAGTGGTTATTACCCTAGATCGCCACGGGAATACCTCTGCCGCCACGGTCCCGACAGCATTAGATGAAGCGGTACGTGATGGCCGCATTAAGCGTGGTCAGACATTATTGCTCGAGGCTTTTGGTGGTGGTTTCACTTGGGGTTCGGCCCTAGTACGCTTTTAATTAAGAATTTCATATTAAAGTCGTTAATTTGTAACGACTTCCCCTTATTTTGCTTTGGTTAAGGAAAATTACTATGAGCAAGTTTGCTATTGTATTCCCAGGTCAGGGCTCACAAGCTGTAGGTATGCTTGCTGAACTTGGCGAACAATACGACATCGTAAAAGAGACTTTTGCGCAAGCCTCAGAAGCGCTTGGTTATGACCTTTGGTCTTTAGTGCAAAATGGCCCTGCGGAAGATCTCAATCAAACTTTTCGTACTCAGCCTGCTTTGCTGAGCTCATCTGTCGCGATTTGGCGCGTGTGGCAACAATTAGGTTTGGCGCAACCTGCAAACTTGGCGGGTCACAGCCTAGGCGAGTATTCAGCGTTGGTCTGTGCGGGTGTTATCGACTTTAAACAAGCGATCAAACTGGTTGAACTGCGTGGGCAATTGATGCAAGAAGCGGTTCCAGCGGGTACGGGTGCGATGTACGCGATTATCGGTTTAGACGATGACGCTATAGCAAAAGCATGTACTGAAGCGGCTCAAGGCGATGTAGTATCACCAGTTAACTTTAACTCTCCTGGTCAAGTTGTGATTGCAGGTAGTAAAGATGCCGTCGAGCGTGCGTGCGTGCTGTGTAAAGAAGCGGGGGCCAAGCGTGCACTTCCACTGCCAGTTTCAGTACCATCACACTGCGCATTGATGAAGCCTGCAGCAGACAAACTGGCGATTGCTCTAGAATCTATCGAATTTAATACCCCGCAGCTTCCTGTTATTAATAACGTAGATGTGGTTGCAGAAACCGACCCGGTGAAGATCAAAGATGCCCTTGTTCGCCAGCTTTACAGCCCAGTTCGTTGGACCGAAAGCGTGGAACTAATGAGTCATCAGGGGGTCGAGAAATTATTTGAAATGGGTCCTGGTAAAGTATTAACCGGTTTGACCAAACGCATTGTTAAGTCTCTAGAAGCGGCCGCAGTGAACGATATTGCTTCGCTGGACGCTGTAAAATAATAAGGAAAAACCAATGACAGACTTATTGAATTTAAGTGGCAAAGTTGCCCTTGTGACAGGTGCTAGCCGTGGTATTGGTCGCGCGATTGCGGAAACCTTGGTTGAACGCGGTGCAACCGTCATCGGTACAGCCACATCAGAAAGTGGCGCAGCCGCCATTTCTGAATATTTAGGCGAAAATGGCAAAGGTTTTGCGTTAAATGTCACCCAAGCTGAGTCAATTGAGGCTACAATAAAGGCCATCAACGATGAGTTCGGCGCGATTGATATTTTGATCAATAATGCAGGCATCACACGTGATAATCTGTTAATGCGCATGAAAGATGACGAATGGAGTGACATTCTTGACACTAACTTAACGTCTATCTTCCGCCTGTCAAAAGCGGTTATGCGTGGCATGATGAAAAAGCGTGATGGTCGCATTATCAACATCGGCTCTGTTGTTGGCACTATGGGTAACGCAGGCCAGGCAAACTACGCAGCCGCTAAAGCAGGTGTAATCGGCTTTACCAAGTCTCTTGCACGTGAAGTGGCATCGCGTGGTGTGACAGTGAACACGGTTGCCCCTGGTTTTATCGAAACCGACATGACTCGTGCGCTTAATGATGAACAACGTGCCGTCACTTTGGCGAATGTACCAGCAGGTCGCCTTGGTGATCCTCGTGAAATTGCTGAAGCTGTGGTATTTTTGGCGTCGCCAGCGGCGGCTTACATCACTGGCGAAACACTTCATGTGAATGGCGGCATGTATATGGTTTAAATTTTGTGCAGCATCTGTGCATGATTTAGGTCAAATATGTAATGAAAATCGGTTAAAATCGCGTAAATTGTGGTTTGACCAGAAAAGTTAGCCTTGCAACTTTTAATAGATTGAATAAACTACGGAAAACATCGCATAAAGCGAACTCTGTAAAGGAAAAGAAAAATGAGCAACCTCGAAGAACGCGTAAAGAAAATCATTGTTGAACAACTAGGTGTTGACGAGTCTGAAGTGAAAAACGAAGCTTCTTTCGTAGATGACCTAGGCGCGGATTCTCTAGACACCGTTGAGCTAGTAATGGCACTAGAAGAAGAATTCGACACTGAGATTCCAGACGAAGAAGCTGAAAAGATCACAACTGTTCAAGCTGCTATCGACTACGTGACTGCTAACGCAGAGTAATAGTCTCTCCCAGGCGGTCACCTAGACCGCCTGTGTTTTTTCCAACTTCTTCTATCCTCCCATAGAAACTCAATTCCCGGAGAATTATATCGTGTCCAAGCGTCGTGTAGTTGTCACTGGCATGGGTATGTTGTCACCGGTCGGCAACACTGTAGCAGATTCATGGAAAGCCCTGCTGGAAGGCAAAAGTGGTATCGTCAATATCGATCATTTCGATACAACTAATTTTTCTACCCGTTTCGCAGGTCTGGTGAAAGACTTCAATTGCGAAGAGTACATGTCTAAAAAAGACGCTCGTAAAATGGATTTGTTTATCCAGTACGGCATCGCCGCAGGCATTCAGGCTCTGGATGACTCAGGTCTGGAAATCAACGAACAGAATGCACATCGTGTTGGTGTGGCAATTGGTTCTGGCATCGGTGGCCTGGATTTAATTGAAACTGGCCATACCGCTCTAGTCGAGAAAGGCCCACGTAAAGTGAGTCCATTCTTCGTTCCTTCAACCATCGTCAACATGGTTGCGGGTAACTTGTCTATTATGCGTGGCTTGCGTGGCCCGAATATCGCTATTTCTACTGCTTGTACTACAGGCTTGCACAATATTGGTCACGCTGCGCGTATGATCGCTTACGGTGACGCCGACGCTATGGTCGCTGGTGGTGCTGAGAAAGCCTCAACTCCGCTTGGTATGGCAGGTTTTGGCGCTGCGAAAGCGTTATCTACCCGTAATGATGAGCCACAGAAAGCGTCTCGCCCTTGGGACAAAGACCGAGACGGTTTTGTTCTGGGTGACGGTGCTGGCATCATGGTTTTGGAAGAGTATGAACACGCTAAAGCGCGTGGCGCGAAGATTTACGCTGAGCTGGTTGGCTTTGGTATGTCTGGCGATGCTTACCACATGACGTCTCCGAGTGAAGATGGTTCTGGCGGAGCACTGGCGATGGAAGCGGCAATGCGCGATGCTGGTATTGTCGGCACACAAGTTGGCTACGTGAATGCTCATGGCACATCAACACCTGCTGGTGATGTGGCAGAAATTAAGGGCGTTAAGCGTGCTCTTGGTGAAGAAGGCGCGAAGCAAGTTAAAGTTTCTTCAACTAAGTCAATGACTGGGCACCTTTTAGGCGCCGCAGGCTCGGTTGAGGCTATCATCACGGTGATGTCATTGGTCGATCAGATTGTTCCACCAACCATCAACCTGGATAACCCAGAAGATGGGCTGGACATCGACCTCGTACCGCATGTTGCACAAAAAGTGGAGATGGAGTACGCCATCTGTAACTCTTTCGGCTTCGGTGGTACTAACGGTTCTCTGATCTTTAAGAAAATCTAAGTGCTTTAGAGTTTAGAAACTTGTATTTAAACGGCTCGATGCTTAGCATTGAGCCGTTTTTGTTTTTTAGGGATGCTGAAATGTTTTGGGTAAATGGTGTACCAAGTGAGATGGTTTCGCTTACCGACCGTTCATTTCAATATGGTGACGGATGCTTCACCACTATGTTGAGCCGATATGGCCATATTGAGCACTGGCCTTTACATATTGAACGCATGCAGGCGTGTTTAAGCGTATTACATATTCCTATTCCCGACTGGTTACAAGTGAAACAGTGGCTAGACTTAGCGGTACTTGCCGATGAAAAAGCGGTGCTTAAACTGCATATTAGTCGGGGGCTTGGTGGGCGAGGGTACAGTTTTTCCGAGGTCACGCAGCCACTCGTAACGATCTCAAGTGCTTCCTATCCGCCGCATTATGCCGCTTTGCAACAAACAGGCTTGCAACTTGGGGTGTGTCAAACCCGTTTAGGTATTAATCCGTTACTTGCCGGACACAAACATAACAACCGTTTGGAACAGATTTTGTGTAAAGCGGAGATGGAAAAGCAAGGCTATCAAGACGGCGTCACCTTAAATGTGCAAAATCATGTTATTGAAACTACAATGGCCAATCTTTTTTGGTTCAAAGAATCGGTTTTGTACACCAGTGATGTGTCGCAAAGTGGTGTGGCAGGCATTATGCGCCGCTTGATCCTCGCTCAAGCACAGCATGACAGCATGCCAGTCAATGTGATTGATGCGCAGATAGCACAGCTACTTGATGCAAACGAAGTGTTTGTTTGTAACTCTTTGCTCGGTGTAGCGCCGGTTACCCGCATACAAGAGCGCAATATGCCGATTGGTGAGATGACACGATACTTTCAAGGAATTTTCTGCTCGTGATTAAGAAGTTATTAGCCGTAATTATTGTTGCTGCCATCGTCATCGCGGTGGGCAGCCAGTATGTATTATCGCAGATCAAGCAATACGTTGAACTGCCGGTGAACATCGAACAAGCGCAAATTATCACAGTCCCAGCAGGCAGCGGATTTAGCCGCGCGCTGATCTTGCTTCAAGATAAGCAATGGATAGACGACACCCCCTTTGCCCGTCTGCTACCGAAACTCTATCCTGAGTTGACGCAGATTAAAGCGGGTACTTATCAAATACGGCCAGAGATGTCGCTCTATGATGTGTTGGTGCTCTTTAACGAAGGCAAGGAGCATCAGTTTAGTATCACTTTTGTGGAAGGAAGCCAGTTTAAAGAGTGGATTGAACAGATCGCCAATGAGCCGTACTTGATCCACAAGCTTGAGGGATTAAGTGAAGAGGAGATCGCCACGCAGTTAGATGTGCCTTATAGCAAGCTGGAAGGACTGTTTTTAGCCGAAACCTACCACTACACCATGGGAACATCGGATATTGAGCTGTTAAAACGAGCGCATAGTAAACTAAATAAAATACTCGACAAGCATTGGCAGAGTCGTCAGGAGAAGTTGCCACTGCAATCCGCTTATGAAGCGCTTATTTTGGCTTCTATCATTGAAAAAGAGACGGCGATCGACGACGAACGCGAGCGAATTGCCTCAGTCTTTATCAATCGCTTGAATAAAGGTATGCGTTTACAAACCGATCCGACGGTCATTTATGGCTTGGGGGAACGCTACGACGGGAATATCCGCAAGAAAGATCTTCGCACGCCGACACCGTACAATACTTATGTGATCAATGGCTTACCACCAACGCCGATTGCGATGGCGGGTGAATCCTCTATTCAAGCGGCATTAAATCCAGAAAAAAATAGCCACTACTTATACTTTGTTGCCAGTGGGAAAGGAGGACACGTTTTCTCGAAAACATTGGCAGAGCACAACAGCGCAGTACGTGCATATTTACGAGAATTAAGAAAAAAATAATGAACAAGACAAAATTTATCGTCGTAGAAGGATTAGAAGGCGCGGGGAAGAGTACTGCAATCAGTACCGTTTTGGATGTACTTCGTACGGCTGGTATTCAAGATGTCGTGCAGACTAGAGAACCCGGTGGAACCCCGTTAGCAGAAAAGTTACGTGCTTTGGTTAAAGAAGAACACTCAGGTGAGCATCTACACGATATGACCGAGTTGCTGCTGCTGTATGCGGCACGTGTGCAACTGGTGGAAAACGTGATCAAACCTGCTCTTGCCCAAGGGCAATGGGTGGTGGGGGATAGACATGATATGTCATCACAAGCGTATCAGGGCGGTGGGCGTCAGATCTCTCCGCTATTGATGAAAAATCTGCGTGATACCGCGCTTGGTGAATTCAAACCAGATTTTACCATTTACATGGATATCGAACCCAAAGTGGGTCTTGAACGTGCTAGAGGGCGTGGGGAGCTTGATCGAATTGAGAAAATGGATATCAGCTTTTTCGAACGTACACGTCAACGTTATTTGCAGATTGCCCAAGCGGATCCATCAGTAGTGATTATCAATGCAGAACAAGCGATCGATGCGGTTGCGCAGGACATTCGCACCGTACTGCAGAAATGGTTAGTGGAAACACAGGATTGAGGATGGTACACGAGTATCCTTGGCTAGAAAATGTGTGGCGCGGGTTACAAGCGTCAATGGCTGCGCAGCGGCTACCTGGTGCGGTTTTGTTGCAAAGTGATGCCGATTTAGGTGTCGAAGTTTTAGTGGACGCGTTTGCTGCCGCTTTGCTGTGCAGAACCT
Source organism: Vibrio sp. S234-5 (assembly GCF_000960595.1). Taxonomy (NCBI): domain Bacteria; kingdom Pseudomonadati; phylum Pseudomonadota; class Gammaproteobacteria; order Vibrionales; family Vibrionaceae; genus Vibrio; species Vibrio sp. S234-5. The sequence continues at coordinate 3,961 of NZ_JZAM01000219.1, read as the reverse complement.
ACCCTGATCAGGCCTGCGGGTTTTGCCATAGCTGTGACTTGGTGAGATCCAATAATCATCCCGATCTCCATCGTATTCTCCCTGAAAAGGAAGGAAAAGCGATTGGCGTCGAACAGATCCGCCATTGTAACCGTTTAGCGCAGGAATCGTCCCAGTTGGGAGGTTACCGACTTTTTATTATTGAACCTGCCGAAGCAATGAATGAGTCAGCCTCCAACGCGCTGTTGAAAACGTTGGAAGAATCAGGCGAACAGTGTCTTTTTCTGTTGGTGAATCGGGATAAAAAGCGCTTGTTGCCAACGATTGTCAGCCGCTGTCAGCAATGGACGGTAACGACGCCAGATCTCAATACCGCGGTAGAATGGCTGTGTCAGCAGGGCGTGAAGGACGTTGCAAAAGACTTACTTAAACTCAGTCATTATTCGCCACTGCAAGCAAAAGCGATGGCGCAAGCCGGAGGGCTTGCTGAGTATCAAAAGCTAGAGGCGCTTTTTCTCAGTGTGCTGACCCAACCTTGGGGCGATATCACCGAGTTGGTTTCGTTTATACAAACGTCTTCGCAAAGAAATCTGACTTGGCTGTGGTATCTATTATCTGATGCGCAAAAAGCGGCATTTCGTTTAGACAGTCAAGACCTCTTATTTGGCAGTCAAGCATTGAGCCACTGCCCACTTATCCGTTTGCATTCTGCTATGGAATCGCTCACGCAACTCATGCAACAATTGCGTACGTTTCCCGGTTTGAATGAAGAACTGCTTATTACTAACTGGATTATAGAAATCCGAGAGGCATTATGTTTGTAGACTCTCATTGTCATTTAGACAAGTTGAACTATGACGACCTGCATCTGGATATTGCAGATGTGATTAACAAAGCAAAACAAGTCAACGTCGACCAACTTCTCTCGGTGGGTGTGACTTTGGATTCTTTCCCTAAAATGCTTGAGATGATTGAGCCGTTTGACAATGTTCGCGCCTCGTGTGGCGTCCACCCTTTGGATGTAGAAAGCGATTTTTGTTTGGCCACGCTAAAAGAGTACGCCAGTCATCCGAAGGTTGTTGCCGTAGGGGAAACCGGGCTCGATTACCATTACCAACCTGAAACGGCAGCGCTGCAGCGTACTCGCTTTGAACAGCACGTAGAACTTGCCGTAGAGCTCAACAAGCCGCTGATTATCCATACGAGACAGGCGAGAGAAGATACGCTCTCTATTTTAAAAAGTGGTGCAGCTGAGCAGTGTGGGGGCGTTATTCACTGCTTCACTGAGGATATGCCTTTTGCTCAATCCGCTATGGAATTAGGCTTTTACATTTCGATTTCAGGGATCGTTACGTTTCGACAAGCAACCGAATTGAAGGATGTGGTCAAAAACCTACCATTAGACCGCTTGCTGATTGAGACCGACGCACCTTATTTGGCTCCGGTTCCTCATCGAGGTAAAGAGAATCAACCAGCGTTTGTTGTTGAGGTTGCCGCATACATTGCCCAGCTTAAGGGCATCTCATTAGTGGAAGTTGCGCAAAAAACGAGCCAAAATTACCGAGATCTTTTTTTGCGATAAAAATATAAAAGCTGTTCAAAAAGAGAGCATTTGCTCTCTTTTTTTTCGTTATGTGTGTCGAAATAATCCAATAGCGCTTGTTAACGAAATATGTTGATTGATTCTACGACAATTCACGCAAATGTAATTTTGTTACTAAAAATAACATTGAACATCATTTTATTTACGCTATAAAATTAATTTTGTTAATTACAAAGTCATATAAAAACAATAACTTACTGCATTGTTTTTCTCTATTGACAGACGTAAATGTGTGTGATCCAAGGCTTGTTTTGAAACTAAATTTCGTAACTTTGTGGAAAGTTTGAGTGGCATCAAGATATATTTAGAGGCGGAAAATATAATGACAAATGTGGTTACATTTTCATTGGGTGCTAACATTTAGGCTACGGGGGTGTGCCGTTAGAACCCAAAATTCTAATAACTTAATCAGGAGCATAAACATGTTTAAAAACCTTTTTGCTAACCTGCAAAAAGTTGGTAAAGCTCTGATGCTACCAGTATCAGTCTTACCAGTTGCGGGTATTTTGCTTGGCGTAGGTGCTGCCAACTTCAGCTGGCTACCAGAGGTGGTTTCTCACCTAATGGAGCAAGCCGGTGGTTCAGTATTTGGTCAAATGGCACTTCTATTTGCAGTAGGTGTGGCACTTGGCTTTACCAATAACGATGGTGTTTCAGGTCTATCGGCTATCGTTGGTTACGGAATCATGGTTGCAACGCTAAAAGTGATGGCAACCGTTATGGGCGCAGACAAAATCGACACGGGTGTCCTAGGTGGTATCCTTGCCGGTGGCGTGGCTGCTTGGGCATTTAACCGTTTCTACAAAATTCAACTTCCAGAATACCTAGGTTTCTTCGCTGGTAAACGTGCAGTGCCGATTATCACTGGTTTCCTATCTATTATTCTTGGCGTGATTTTGTCATTCATTTGGCCACCAGTGGGTGCTGCAATTGCATCGTTCTCTGATTGGGCAGCGCATCAAAACCCAGTAACCGCATTTGGTATCTACGGCGTTATTGAACGTTCTTTGATCCCATTCGGTCTACACCACATCTGGAACGTACCATTCTTCTATGAAGCGGGTACTTGTGTGAACGGTTCAGGTGAAACAGTACACGGCATCATGACCTGTTTCCTAACTGCTGATGACGCAACTCGTGCAGCGGGTAATGGTTTCGGTCAGCTAGCTGGTGGCTACCTGTTCAAGATGTTTGGTTTGCCAGCTGCGGCGTTTGCTATCGCTCACTGTGCGAAACCAGAAAACCGTGCGAAAGTAATGGGTATCATGGCGTCAGCAGCTCTGACTTCATTCCTAACCGGTATTACTGAGCCAATCGAGTTCTCATTCTTGTTCATCGCTCCAGTATTGTACGCAATCCACGCAGTGCTTGCTGGTCTGGCTTATGTACTAACTAACTCACTGGGTGTTGTACACGGTCACACCTTCTCGAACGGTTTCATCGATTTCGTAGTTCAATCTCCACGTGCGGAAAACATGTTGCTGCTCGTTGGTTTGGGTGTTGCTTACGCAGTGCTGTACTACGTTGTGTTCACTTTCGTTATCCGTGCAATGGATCTGAAAACACCAGGTCGCGAAGATGAAACTGCAGACGTAACTGCAACTTCAGGTACTGAATTAGCAGGTGAACTGGTTGCAGCCTTCGGTGGTAAAGCGAACATCACTAACCTAGATGCATGTATCACTCGTCTACGTGTTTCTGTTGCTGATACTGAAATCGTTGACCAAAGCAAACTGAAAAAACTGGGTGCAGCAGGCGTAGTTGTAGTATCAGGTGGTGTACAAGCTATCTTCGGTACTAAGTCTGACAACCTGAAAACTGAAATGGATGAGTGGATCCGTAACCACGGTTAATCTTCCATTGTCATGTGAAAAGGAGGCTTCGGCCTCCTTTTTTATTTTGCTTCTTTTGGCGTTTATTTGTAAGCGTATCATAAACCCCGCATTCTAATCGTTTAGCCCGAATAATAAGATCAAACCTCCAACCCAAAGGAGATTTGAAATGGCCAAACGACGCACTAACCAAGAATGGCGAACCCTGTTCGAACACTATGAATCCAGCCAGCTATCACAACGATTATTCTGTGAACGTAACGGACTGAGCCTCTCCACTTTTTACGCTAAGCGCCAACAGTTAAAGCACATCGAAAAACCGAACACGGTTGGCTTTGTTAAAGCAGAAGTCGTTGAAAAGACCACAAAGTATCAAGCCACTCACGTTGCCGTTGCCAATATGACCCTGCTCGTCAATGATGTTGAACTGAGCATCCCACAAGGCACGCCAGCGACCTATCTTGCAGAACTTATCGGTGCGCTGTCATGAAACGTATGCTCAGTGCTCCCGAAATCTATCTCTATCGCGAAAGCGTCGATTTTAGAA
>NZ_JZAM01000217.1:0-407 GCF_000960595.1 Vibrio sp. S234-5 | reverse complement strand
ATATAAGTCAGCTCGACCTGTTGTTCTTCCACCAACAACTGTTTCAATCCATTCAACAACATACCTGACGGCTCAACAAGCGTTGCTTGTTTTAGGCTATCTAATCGCTGAACTAACTCATAATAGTTTCTACCTAACGCAGCGCCAACCCCAAGAAAAGCATGAGGCGGTTTTCCATTCTTCGATACCGCTTGAGTAATAAAATCCGCCACTTGCGAACAATGGGATGATTTAGCAAAAGAAAGTGGAACAAGTTTCGACTCACTGGTGATCGCATCAACCTGCTTATCTTCCACAAATTTATCGAACCATTGTGCCTCAAAATAACCCGCCAAACCTCGACTGTTTAGGTAAAAATCTTCCATGCTGATTCCGTGTGTACTTTCAAAGGTTCTATTGTATCGAGC
>NZ_JZAM01000216.1:0-43643 GCF_000960595.1 Vibrio sp. S234-5 | reverse complement strand
CGCTCGTCTATTCGGCACCATACAATATTCGCTGACATAGTATTGAAACCCTCAGTTATGATTCAAATTGGTGGATGATCACGCCTTGCACGACACGGTTGACTTCGCCCGTTGGGCAAGGATTATCAGGTGTAATGTCTAGCGCTAACGAATGGAAGAATGAGTACTCTTGAGCCACAATTAAGTATGGGAAAATCAACTCAACATCAGAAGCCGCTTCTAGGCCATCAATATGCAGGTAGTGACCATCAGTGACAATATCATCTAGTTGCGCAGCAACTGCCACCACTTGTAGTGCTAGGTTATCACGACGTAATTCTGTCAACAGGTCTAAGTCGTATTGACGTGTGTATGGGTTATTCGAGATGTAGACCATGACCAATGTTTCATCATCAATAATTGACTTAGGACCGTGACGGAAACCAAGTGGCGAATCGTACATAGCAACCACTTTGCCCGCCGTCAGCTCTAGTAATTTTAGAGCAGACTCTTGAGCCAGACCTTGGAAACCACCGGAACCGATATAGATCACACGTTTTGCATCTTTCGCCACGATGTCACGAATTGGTGCACACACGTCTTGGATCAGCTTTTTAGATTGTTCACATACTTTCTCGAAATCTTGTGAACTGGCTTTGTTGAAAGTTAAGAACGAGAATGCCGCCATCATCATTGAAGAGAATGAGGAAGTCATTGCGAATGACTTATCGTTAGTCTCTGCCGGCATCAGTACCGCTAGAGAACGCACATCGCTTTGACAACGGTTGTAAAGCTGACCGTCTGCGTTACAAGTAACCACTAGGTGGAAACAATCAGACAAGACTTGAGAAGCCAAATCTACCGCACGCACGGATTCTGGTGAGTTACCAGAACGAGCAAATGACACCAACAGTGTTGGGATATCTTCAGCAAAGTACTGAGATGGGTTTGACACGATGTCTGTGGTCGCAATAGCTTCTACGCGGCAGTTTAATTCTTTCGCTAGGATTGGCGCTAACGCTTTACCGGCAAATGCAGACGTACCCGCACCTGTCATCACAATTCGTAAGTTCTCTTTGGCAAACAGTGGCGAAAGAAACGCTTCTGCTTGCGCACGACATTCATTCACAATCGCAAGGGTTTTTAACCAACAATCTGGTTGTTGCTCGATTTCTTTTGCTGTCCAGAAACCTTTGTTCGTTTCTAGATCAGCAATGTCAATGCCTAGGTGTTTCATTATTTAGTCACTCGTATAATTAAAACTTACAAGCACGTGCGTAGATTTCTAGCACGGTCTTTTGAATCTTGTTGATAACAAACGCTTGCGGGTTGTTTTCTATTTCACCGCTACGCAGTGCTGCATAACCTTCAGGTAGGTGTTGGCTCGCAAGCGCAAGAGGTAATCCCTCTTTTAGGTTGGCAAACAGCTTGTCAACGGCAGCTTGAATAGTTTCATCTGCCCAGTAGTAACGGATACGATCAGATAGAGAGTAAGAACGTGAAAATTTTTGCTCTGCTTCGTTACCGTGGTAGTACTTCGCCCAGTTATCTGGTTTTGCAAGCATCACAGATTCGATAACGTTACGTAGGTTAGAGCGTTGCTCGATAGGTAGTATTTCATCTTCAATCGCACAGAGACCGTATAGGGCTTCACGCATAGCAAAAGTTAGCTGCGGGCCCACTTTTAAGATCGCAAAGTGATCGCGAACTAATAGAGCGTAGTTTTCTGGAGATTGGTAATCGGTTGAGTGTGCTTCAAACAGTATATTCTCAAACTCGTTAACCACTTTTGATAGTTCAGCCGCTGACTCTGGTTTGTAATCAATCACACTAGAGTGGTCAAACTCAACGGCAGGTTGTACAACCAAGCCTACAACGCGATCCCAACAATCTAAGCCAGCAGCAGCAAATGCGTCCTTGTGTGCTTTAATAGTTTGACGAGCCGCTTCTGGTGACGTTGGTTGCACTTCGTGTAACTCTTCAGTTTCACCACCCGGTACTGGCACTTCTGTACCAACCACATATGTAAATGCCCGTGCAGTACCAAAATTTTTCACTGCTGTGTCTTCTGCAATTTTCGCAAGGCGCGCAGCACGTTCAGCCACGATCTCATCCGTTAAAGACACAGGATCATCGGCACATGGCATCGAACAGTCTAAGTGAATTTTCGTAAATCCCGCAGCAACGTAAGTTTCGATAAGTACCTCTGCTTTTGCCATCGCTTCCGCAGCTGGTTCATCTTGCCAACGGTTTGGACCTAAGTGGTCACCGCCAAGGATCAAGTTTTCAGCGTTAAAGCCATGTGCTTCTGCTAAGTTAAGAACTAAATCACGGAAGTCAGCAGGTAACATCCCCGTATAGCCGCCGAATTGATCAACTTGGTTCGACGTTGCTTCAATCAAAAGCGGGGATTTGTCTTTTTTCGCTTGCAGAATAGCTGCTTCAAGAACAAGAGGGTGAGCAGAACATACGGAGTAAATGCCGTTTTCGTTACCAGCTTTATGCTGCTTTACTATGTTCAGTAGAGTTGTCATGTAATCACTCCAAAGTGGATCAATTCGGTATAAGTCTTACCCGACGTTTCTATGAAGTTCGAATACGAAAAAGGCGCATGTTGTAAGGTTTTAAACGATGACGTCTTCGACTACGTCATCCCAATCCAGACGCCAAAATTGCACCAACTTCAGATGAAAGGCCATAGCAACACCGAGTTCATTCGTCATAGCTACATCAATAAAAACATCATCCAAGCAAAGAATGTTTCCGTCGTTGTAATGCCAGAATTACTGTGTTATCCCCATTTCACAGAGCGACACCCTAGTAAAAATAAGATGGTGTTTAGACACTTCATAGGTGAAATTGAAAGGAGCAATTTATCCAATTCGAAGTGCCCACTGGTTATTCTGTAATAATAACAAATGAACTTTCATTTTTCTTCGATTTGATGATACGAAAAAAAACAAAAGCCACACAATACGAAAGCACTGTTTTTTTGATGCATTTCACAAATCACTCCAATTTGTTTCGATTTCGCATCAAAAATTAACATACAAACCAAATAAAAAGGGAAACGAACCAATTAAAAACAAAATGAAAGTAAGATTTTCTTCGCGGCATTTTTTGATTTTCTATGGCATGATTTCCGACTTTTGTGATCTACCAATTCGAAATTCAACTTTCGATCACTTACGATACAAAGAGGTAAGCGTATTAGAAAACAAGTCGCTTGCAATTTAGAATATTGACAAGAGGAAACCACCATGTCTGTTTCTCGTCGAGACCTGTTGAAAGGGATTGCCGCGACAAGCGTTGTTGCTACAACAGCCGCTTGTTCTTCAGTCACCTCAAATGGCACTGCTCCTGCTCTGGGTCAGAATAAAAAGCAAAACAACGTAAAAAAACCAAACCTACTGGTTATTTTCCCTGATGAATGTCGTACTCAGTCACTGGGTTATATGGGGATGGATAAACACACGATGACACCAAACATCGACCGCATGGCGCGTGAAGGTGTCGTTCTCGATCAAACCATTTCAAATTTCCCGTTATGTACGCCAGCGCGCGGCATGTTCATGACTGGTCAGTACCCGTACCGCAATGGCATTCACGGTAACTGCCATACGCCGGAAGAAGGCCACTTTGGTGGTTCTAATTTTGGCGTTGAGCTAAAACAGAACGCGATTTGTTGGTCAGATGTGCTGAAAAAACAGGGATACTCACTGGGCTACCTAGGAAAGTGGCACTTAGACTGCCCGAAACCGCCATTTGTGCCGTCTTACAATAACCCACTCGGTGGCCGTTACTGGAATGACTGGACACCGCTATCGCACCGTCACAGTTTTGATTGGTGGTACTCTTACGGTACGTACGATCTGCACATGAATCCAATCTACTGGACTAACGAAACGCCACGTGAAGCACCGTTGAAAATCAACCAATGGTCACCAGAGCACGAAGCGGACATGGCGATCAAATACCTACGTAACGAAGGTGGTCAATACCGTAATGAGGAAGAACCATTCGCACTAGTTGTTTCCATGAACCCACCGCATTCACCGTATGATCAAGTACCAGAGAAATACTTAGAACGCTTTAAGGGCAAAACCTCAAGAGAGATGAACGATCGTCCAAACGTCGATTGGAACAAAGAATATTTGGAAGGTTACGGCCCTGAGTTCTACAAAGAATACCTCGCCATGATTAACGGTGTTGACGAGCAAGTTGGTCGTATTGTCGATGAGCTCGACCGCCTCAACCTTGCCGAAGATACGCTTGTCGTCTTCTTCTCTGATCACGGTTGCTGCCTTGGCGCTAATGGCCAGCCAACGAAAAACGTGATTTATGAAGAGTCGGTACGTATTCCGATGATTTTCCGTTGGAAAGGCAAACTGATGCCAATGCAAGACGATCTTCTCTTCTCTATCCCTGACCTATTTCCAACCATGTTGGGTCTGATGGGGTTAGATACTGAGATCCCAGACACGGTAGAAGGCACCAACTACGCGAAAACAGTACAAGGTGAAAAAGGCGATGAACGTGCCACTTCACAGCTTTATGTGAAGTCACCTTATGGCGCACCGTCCTACGGGCAGCGTGGAGTTCGTACAGAACGCTACACGCTGCAAGCAACGCGTAAAATTGGTAAGCCAATTGAATACATGTTGTTCGACAACATCGCTGATCCGTTCCAAATGAATAACATTGCGGATAAGCACCCAGAGTTGGTTGAACAACTGGTACAAACCGAACTCATGCATTGGCTTGAGCACACCGGCGACTCTTGGCGTCCAACAGAAGTGCCAGCTTCTGTGTTAAACGCTTATATCTAAGTCTTACTTAGCGATAATAAAGCCAGCTTTGTGCTTAATGCTGATCGTTTGGCTACTTGAACGACCATAAAGAGGCTCCATAATCGGTCGTAACGTAAGTTACGACCGATTTTTTAGTGCGCCGAGCATGGTGTCAACCTAGGAGGTGAAAGTCCTCTACGTACCTTGTCGAGCAGGAAACGTTAGCCTATGCAAGGGTGTCCATCGTGAGGTGGAATCTCCGAGGCGCCGGCCGGAAGTAAGCAAATGGCAAAAAATAGCTTTGACGAACAGAAATCTGGTAGTAGGCATAGTCAACTTGGGTAACCTAGCTAGAGATAGAATAGCCCGAAGTCTCGAACAGAAGTGTGATTATGTAAACCAGGCAGAGCTATGGGAAAGGGTGGCCTCTTACCTCGGGAGGTCTTATCGCCTGTCTCATTAGAGACTAATTGCAATAGTGATGTTGTGTGATGGGCATAAGAAGTCAGCAGAGGACATAGTACCTAAGATTTAGGGAAGGCCTGAACCAAGGTTTTAGATAAACAGGTAACAAATTCTCAGTGTGTACGGAGTCTCAGTAAAGAGTAGAACCCCTACAGCTACGTTAGAAATATGTTGAGAAGTCGGAAATGGATCTGCAACTAACGAAGAGAGGCAAGACATAGTGGCGTCGGAGTTAAACAGTGAATCTAAGCCAACGAAAGTTGGTATGCCTTGGAACCGCCGTATGCGACCCACGCTTGTACGGTGGTGTGAGATGACGGAGGCCGTGAGGCCTCCTCCTACTCGATTGTCTGAGTTTTCAAAAGAGTTACAAGTGTAGTGGTGAGTTTTGCCACGAGCGCCCAATCGATGTATTTAATAAGCATACCCCTCTGGAATGGGGTGAAGAAGCTGTTCAACAAACTGGGCGAGTATCGCTCAGAAAACGTCGTCTACCCGCTGAACAAGCTGTTTGGTTAGTGCTCGGTATTGGGCTTCAACGTAATCGTTCCATTCAAGATGTTTGCGATAAACTGGAATTAGCGTTCCCGGACGTGGAGGGAAAACTTACTCCTATGGCAACGAGTAGTATTATCAAAGGAAAAGAACGTCTTGGAGATAAGCCAATGCGCTATTTTTTAAAACGACAGCTCAACAATGGGAGCAACAATCAGAGTTTTACAAAGTTTGTGGCTTGAAGCTTCTTAGTGTCGATGGCACCTATTTAAAACTCATAATACAGAAGAAAATCAGCATTTTGGTTTTGCTCAAAAGGGAGCATCATTCCCGAGTGTGCTAGCGGTAACATTGATGTCAACACGTAGCATCTTCTATCTGATGCTGCTTTTGGCCCAGTAACCAATAGTGAAATCTCCTACGCTCAACAACTGGTGGGCTCCGCTCCTGATGACTCATTAACACTCTTTGATAGAGGGCTAACTTCTGCAGAGTTATTTACCAGCTGGCGTGGCGCGAGTAGCAATAGCCATTGGTTAACCCCCATCAAAGCCAAAATCGTTGAAAGCTACACTGAACATGATCATCTCATTGATATGCCTGTATCACCCCAAGCTCGAAAGCTGGCCCAATATCTTGGAAAAAAGTGGCGAGATCGACTCATTCTTATCCCAACACCTAAAGGTGCACTCAAAGGCTTTATTACTTCTTGCTTATGTCCTGAGCGCTATCCGTTTGATGCTCTAGTAAAAGTGTATTGGGAGCGTTTGGAAATCGAACGCAGTTACGGTGAACTCAAGCAGTATCAGTTACAGAACAAGCCAACCTTACGGAGTAAGAAAAAAGTCGGGGTGTATCAGGAGCTATGAGGCATTTTAATTAGCTACAACATTGTGAGGTTGAAAATGGCTGAGATGGCTAAACAACATAAAGTAGAGCCTCTGCGGATCAGCTTCATTAATTCCTTGTTTTTGATTATGGATGAAATGATTTGGGCGAGTGACACTCCAAGCCCAGGAGCAATACCAAAAAATTTAAAGAGACTCAGGGATAGCGGGAAGCGGCTTATTCTTCCAAAAAACAAAAACGAAGACTCTATCCCCGAGCGGTTTTGAAAAAGCCAGTTTCGATTGCCACTCGCTCTTAAGCGACTGGCATTAAGCGTTTGCTGGCTTTTCTTTCCACCCACCGTTTTTACTCCTGATGACTACTCTTTAGGTAGTATAATGAAAAAAAACTTACCTTACTCGTTGCAGCATTAAGTTTTTCATTTGGTTTTGATACGGCGCAACAACTGATAAAAACGCATGCCACGTTAGCCCACAGTGACAAATTCGATAATGGAATCGAAACTGGGTCGTCGAAATGACCGATGTATCACGTACCGAAATAAAAGGATCAGCACTGGATATTGATGATGGCAACGGCACCACCGTGTGGTTTAAGCACGATATTGACACCCCATCTGCGATTGAATTTGATGGTATGGTCTTGCTTAATGGAGGTCCGAATGACCGAAGCACGGATCTCAACTGGTTCTGGATGGCGCAAGTTCAACATTCAAAAAAGCTTTTTTGAAAAATCAGATTAGCGTGCAGGCGATATGCGCAAGTACGACCCAATGCCCTCTTACTACATTGGTTACGGGGCGAACGATAACTCCACCACTCGCTTCCGCCGTTATGCCGATGATAGCCCTCGTCTTCCTGAGTACGACGTTTCCGCAAAAGAATTCATGAACTTGCCGAACGTATACACCAAAATTAGATGAACGTATCTATGTCTACGTCAATGATAAACAACTGTATGAAATTACCGATGAAGCGCAATTCAAATCGGGTAAATTTGGCGTCCGTACCTGAAAAAGCCACCTAAAAATTGACAACTTTAAAGTCTACACCTTGAAGTAAGCGTTTTACTTCACTTCAATAGCGTATAATCCATCTGTGGAGTATGCACTATTACATTGCATTTCCTCATGCCATCCATCTCTGTAACAACTCCCTGCGAATCAGCGCTTAAATCAGGATTAATATCTCATTTTCGATTAACTACCTTTGGTCTTCTTTTGTTTTCGTGTGTGAAGTCACGAAAGATTATGAAAGTCAGTAATAAAATTAACCTATTACTTATTCCTTACTATTCCACCCCACTCGATAAAGTGGACATTGGAGCTGGACTTTTATGGCACGTAAACATCAACCGACCATTTGCGCACGAGCGGTGAAACTGACCCTCGGTGGCGTACTCTTATCTAGTGTATTGGTAGTACCTTCTATTGCTAGTGCCTCATCTTTAAGCCAAGTCTATAAAGAGGCGACCACAAACGACAAAATCACCGTCTCATTGGTCAACTACTACAAATCGGCACACCGTTGGGATACCGATGTTAAATACTTTGATGAGAATGGTAAGTTTCGACAATCGGAAGAGGGTCACCACACACAGGCAGAGTGGACGCAATCTGTCGGTATGTTCTATAACTCTGGCAAGATCAGCCTTGGTGACAGCCCGATAAAAATGAATTTAAACCTTGGCTACTCGCATGTATTTGAGTTGGATAGTCAATACCCAGGAGGCATGCACAACTGGCATGGCGGGCAAAAATTACTGGAAAGTAAGGACTGTGTCTGGACCGGTGGTGAGAAATTTAAGGGCCAGTACAAATGTTACGATGTGGAAGGTTTCGGTAAAGTGCCAATGGCCAATGCCAAGTTTTACTGGAAAGGCGGTAACCTGACCGTCGGTGACGGTTTTTTCAACACCGGTATGATCACCACAGCTGCTGCCGATGACGCGACTCTTTCCAGTTACCGCGGGGTAATGCTTCGCCACAAATGGAATAACTACCGTTTTGATGCTGCGTTTGTAACTGGCTTTATGGACGGCCTAGACGACAAAATGGGCGATCTGACCACCAACAGCAACTACTATGACCCATACCCTAATACTTACGACTACCTCTACACCGGACGCGTAGATTACCGCGCAGGTCGTGACTGGGGTTATGTATTCTCTTATGGTGAAGCACAAGATTACTTACGTCGCTTCCACACTAACGTCTGGATGAATCATATGATCACGCCAGAAACGAAATTACATTTAAAAGCACAATATTACTACAACAAAGCGGCTGGTGATCTTTGGCACGAAGATGTCGAAAGAGGCGTTGCTGCCTTTGATGACCACGCCTATCTGATTGCTTACCACGGGAAACTGGAGCGAGATGCATTGGGCTTATGGTACGGCTACCATACGGTTGATGCACCAAGATCAGATGGCAGAGGCAGTTTCTCTTACGGTTTCGGTGGTGCAAAAGGCTACTTGAGCCTAGTCACTTCGCCAGGTTACTCCTCTTTCCGTAGTGATGGTGGCCAAGCTCATGTTGTCGGTATCTCTTACGATTTGCGTCATTTCGGCATTCCTGATCTTAAGCTTTCGTACCGTTTCCACTGGGAAAGAAAAGCAGGACAACATTACGACAATAACGACCAGCTCGCGATGGGTCGCGGTGAAGAGCATGTTATCGATGTATTCTATCGCCCACGCTCTGGTTCAATGAAAGGCTTTGAATTCTTGCTCCGCAGCAGTATGTACCGTCCGGACCGTACTTATGCAAAATTAGTCTCAGAGAGATCAGCAGACCGTGGTGACATCGATGCGATCAAAGCCATTGTCAGTTACTCATTCAAACTCTAAAACCACTCCTTAATTAAAATCCAAAGCCAATCTTACGATTGGCTTTTTTTACCTTCAAAAACCCAAAATACACCATCGCTTACTTTCAAAGAAGGATAAAACACTTCGAAAACTGGCATAAATCACATTAATGAAAGCTTTAGAAAGTTAATATCACCCCCCTAATAACACATTACGTAAATGAACAAAGCAACCAGCATGCCATCTGCTGACTCGCAGTAGAAAGGCATTGTTGTTCAACCGTAGGAACAAACGCGATATGACATTCAAACAAAAGACCCTAGCTGTTGTCATTACAGCAACCCTGATCGGCTGTAATGCCGAAGACAACAAAGAACTTCCAATCAGTAACGACAATGTTTACCCACCAATAGCAACTGAAGTAGTCGCCCCTGCGCTTTATGTAGGCCAAACGGTCAAGGGGACATACAAATTTGTTGACCCGAACGCGACACCACGTGCAGAAGAAGGCAGTGTCTACTCATGGCGTAATGCTGCAGATGAGACTGAAATCATCGCTGCACAAGCACTTCCTGTATACGCGTATCTTGAAGGACTTAACCTCAAATTCTGTGTGACACCAAAAGCACAAGGCGATATTAATACAGTGGGCACAGAAAACTGTAGCCTGCCAAAAACTGTTAACGGTCCACTGGGTGCTAAACCAGAGGTGATTGCAGGTAGCGTCACTGTTTCTAATACCACACCAACCGTTGGCAATGTACTGACTGGATCTTATGAATTTGATACCGGTCTAGGCGTGACAGAAGGTACTTCTGCGTTTGCCTGGAAAACAAGTACTGACACTGTGGGCACTGAAAAAACCATCACTCTTGGCAACACGCTAGAAGGTAAACAGGTACAGTTCTGTGTTACGCCTAAAACCGATAGCACGCCAGCCGTAGCTGGTGATGAAGTCTGTTCAGCGTTAACTGACGCAATTACAGCCAAAGCGGGTTCAGCACCGGTTGCATCTAATATCACGCTCTCTGCAGAGGCCTTTATTGGCGTAGAACTGACCGCCGACTACACCTTTACTGATGCTGATGGTGACCTTGAAGGTGCCAGTACCTACAGCTGGAAGTCAGGTGTAAGTAAAGTTTCAACCACAAAAACCTATACCCCAGTAGAAGGTGACAAGGGCACTGCACTAGAGTTTTGTGTTACTCCAGTCGCCAAAACAGGTATACCAACAAACGGTACTGAAGTTTGTGCAACAACGACACCAGTCGCTGTTGTTTCAGAAGCGAAACCAATCGCAAGTAACGTAATTTCAGAAGTTCAGGCTCCTGCGACTGATACTGAAGTTGGTGCCACACTACGTGGTAACTATGACTATGCTCAAGCAAACGGCAGCCTCGAAGGCGCATCTGCCGCAGTCTGGAAAGTAGACAATATTGCAGGAGAAGTGTGTGCTGATGCGCGCACTTGTGATTACACCATAACACAAGCAGATTTAGGTAAACAACTGGATTTCTGTGTCACACCACAAACTGCATTAAGTACTGCTGGTGATGAAGTTTGTCTGACGTCTAAAGTGACGCCAAAAGGCATCAAAATCGAAGGTAAACTTGAATACGACCAAGAGCTAATCGCAACCGTGTATGGCTATGCGGCTGACGCAACTCTTGGTGAGTGGAAGGTTGACACCAGTAACCAAACTGGCCCAGTAGATGAAGGCAACAAGAGTGTTCAGCATACAGGTAACATTTATAGAATCGGCGCTCGCGGATCTCTTGCAACCGACTATGACTGGTTCGCTGATGCTGGAGTAGGCTTACTAGAAGCGCGTGACTTTATTGGTAAATCAGTTGAATACTGTGTGGATGTTAACGGAACAGCAAAATGTCTAAACGCAGCTGACAGCGCAAGCGTGGCAGGTGGCCTTTACTATGATGCAGCAAACGCAAGCAAACGTGGTATCGAACCAGTACGTACTATTGAAAATGGTACCCTTACTTACCATCGTCCACTCACTTTTGCCGAGACACAACTGAAAGACAAAGTGGGCTTTAACGCGAACTTATTAACAGCAGTAGCACCGCAAACATTCAATGGTATTGATTGGGCGATGTACAACCATGAACAAACTGATGTGTACACTGCATGTACTAACTTATATGATGGGGAGCAATGGGCACTGCCAATTGGTATCACAGGTTCTTTGTACTCTGCCGATAATTACCCTGGTAATAATGCTCCAGATGCTGGTAATTACTACCTTGGATCACTCAACAAAGGTTTTGTAACCTCAAATGAAGAAGTCGATCGCTTGATGTCACCAGTGTTTGGTTGGCCAACGGGCGCGTCAACGCCTGTCGATATCAAAACGCACTACATGAGTGCATCAGTCCGTATCGGTACAGACCCTCTTAAATACTGGGCTCTGCGTATGTATGCTTCTACAAGTGGTAACTCCGCAACACTAACCACAAATTTCAACCAATTTGTGTCTTGTGTAACTGTAACACCTACTCCTTAATGCCATAAAACTTGAGCAATCTGAGTGTCCCTTACTCGATAAACAGCAGACTCCACCTTCGGGTGGAGTTTTTTTGCACAACAAAGCTGACAAACCCGTAAGTGATTATTACCAATATCGAACCGAGAAAACCATCATATTGGCTTGGTCAAAACATCAACGTCGTTTGTTTCCTGAATTGCGCAAAGCTTGCCTCAACCATCCTGAAACTGAGTTTTTGGCCAATGTAGCCAACAGTGCGGAGCACCGAGAAAACTACTCGATGGGGGCCGGTACCTATCTCACAGATAAAGATTACATTCGTTGTGGCTGGCAGGTGAGAAAGGTGCGTTTTTGGTCCACAGAGAACAAATCGCAATATGTTCCCTTGGGTGAATTGGCGACAAACTTAGGCTAATGGTTTTGGGGCTTACGCCCCAAAACCTACGGAGCATTTATGAAAAACTTCTTAATTGATCAGAAAATGGTCAACTTGGTCGAAAGGTTGCGTCAGATAGAGAAGATCACTGTTAGAGAAATCATTGGGGCGCTCAATGTGGCGTTAGCGTCACGTGATGTTCGTATTGAGTCGAAACAAGATTTCGACGACTTTTTACATCAAGTCTGTGAATATCAAGAGCAAGATGAATAGGTAAGTAGTTGTGTGCATTTTGCAACTATCTTGCACATTGCAATTCAAAATATGAAACGTGATGATATAAACACCATTTAATCCCCTGTTTTGTTGGATATTTAACCATTTCTATTTGGCACGCTATTTGATATACATACAGTGACCCTTTTAAGCCGAGGGTCACCTAGCCAACTGACGTTGTTAGTGAATGAATTTGTTCACAAAATTTAGCCAGCTGCCCTTTGCGTCTGGCTTTTTTCTTTTTTGTTCTGCGATGACAGCGCGACTCTCTCTAATCATATTGCTTTTTTCCGTACCTCATATCAAAATAATGCTGTATAAATAAACAGTATTATTATCTATGAAAGTTATCCCTATTTACGCGAGTGCCGGCATTACTGGCTTTGAAAGCCCTGCGGCTGAGTACAAGAAGCTTGCAATAGATTTAGATGAATTGCTCATTGAGCACCCGAGCGCAACCTTTCTAGGGCAAGCAAAGGGCGACTCGATGCAAGGCGTTGGGATCTTTGATGGGGATTTGTTGATTGTTGATCGGCATGTGCAAGCTTCAGATCAAGACATCATTGTTGCTAATTACAACGGTGAATTTGTCTGTAAGATCCTCGATATTCGTCGCCGTTTGTTACTTTCAGCCAATGAACATTTACAGCCTGTTCCTATCCATGAGTTTGATTCTTTTTCAATTGAAGGTGTGGTGATTCGCTCGATTCGCTGCCACCGCCCTAGCCCGTTGTTGTGTGGTGAATAATGTTCGCGCTTGTCGATGCTAACTCGTTTTACTGCAGTGCAGAGCAAGTCTTTCGGCCTGAATGGCGGGGTAAGCCGGTGATTGTTTTGTCGAATAACGATGGCTGTATCGTTGCCGCAAACCGGCAAGCCAAAGAAGCCGGAATCGAAAAGTTTAAGCCCTATTTTCAAGTACGCGCCTTGTGTGAACAGCGAGGGGTGATTGCCCTTTCTTCTAACTACGAGCTGTACGCCGATCTGTCAGAAAAAATGATGCAAGTGATCGGTCGATTCGCACCAGAGCAGCATGTTTACTCTATCGATGAAACTTTTCTTTCTTTTGAACGTTGTTTAGCTGCGATCGGCGATTTCCGTCAGCACGGCACTTTGATTCGTCGAGCGGTTTGGAAAGAGTGCCGTTTACCCGTTTGTGTTGGCATGGGCCCCACCCTTACTTTAGCTAAGCTTGCCAACCACGCGGCGAAAAAAATACCCGGTTACTCCGGCGTTTGTGTGCTCGATAATGAAGCCGAGCGCCTAAAAGTCTTAGCAAAAACGCCTGTTTCAGACGTATGGGGAGTTGGCCGTAAACTCTCTTCCCATTTCAAACTAATGGGTATCAATACCGCACTTGATCTCGCCAAAAAACCTGCGCCGTTAATGCGCAAAAATTTTAATGTTGAAGTCGAACGGACCATTCGAGAACTGAACGGTCAACGCTGTAAAGATTGGGATGTTGCGAGGGCTGATAAGAAACAGATTTTTTCTACACGCAGCGCAGGCCAGCGGATCACCGATGTTGAATCACTGCGCCAGGCATTGTGCCTGCATGCTGGGATAGCCTCACGCAAAGCGAGAAAACAAAGTTCGCTATGCCGTGTGATGTTAGTGTTTGCCTCGAACTCTCCATTTGATGAAAAACCGGTGAGTTTTAAAGCCATACATCGCTTTGCTTACCCTACATCTGACGTTACTCAGATCACTTCTGCGGCGTCCCGTTTAGCCAATGAAGTGTTTCATGAGGGGGTTCGCTTCTACAAATTTGGGGTTGGTTTGCTCGATTTGCAAGACGGCCGACATGAGCAAAAAGACCTTTTCAACCCATGTCCGAACGATGAAAAATTGATGGCCGTATTTGACAGCTTAAATCAACGTTATGGGGACGGTGCTGTTTTTCTAGCAGCGCAAAGCATAGGGAGTAAATGGGAAATGCGGCGCGAAATGCTCACGCCACAATACACGACCCGTTGGCGAGATCTGCCTAAGGTAAGGTGCTAAAATTTACAATATAACTTATTGTTTTTCTGACAGGTTGTATTCAGTGTATACGCCACTTTCTAGGATAAAATCAATTGTGTTGAAAGCTACGTTTGTGACGTCGTCTTCAAACATACGGTTAGCTCTTCCTCGTTCAGTCCAGCTACGGGCAGTGTATTTTAGTACATTTTGTGCTCGGCAAGGCTGGTAATCCATTACATTTCGATGCGAAACAGCACGCCCAGCACTTACTACCGGATCGACAGTTGTATCACCAAGCTCAATAAGCTGTATTCCCTCGTACGAATGTGCACTGACCATCCAGCCATAAGATAAAGGGGCGTCGCTTTCGTCGAATTTAGTGCATAGCAAGAGGTTCATATTTTTCTTTCGGAGCTCTGTCTGCCGTTCGATTAGTTTGCTATGAAGGTTATGGGTAATACAGTTCTTCTTTTTGCTTTAACTTCAAGTTTGATGCCACTACACGACCCACTGATGATGTATTGTCTGGTTTCTGCAATCTATTTAGTTGAACCCGTTTTCTTGTAACCAAATGTCAGCAATTCGTTCGCCTATAATACCGTCTACTTTTGCCGTAATTTCACCCCCTTTGTATATCGACCGACAGTAAGGTGGGCAGCATAAGGTAGGTTCCGCCAAAATGTTCACTGAGGACATTAAGGGAATGAGGCGAAAGTAGATTACTCACTTTACCTCTACTGGGGTTCTTTGGGATGTAAATATTTTGTCCACCGTGTTCATTAATAAGCGTGTACATTTCGTCGTAGCCAATGAAGTAAATTAAAACCTGTATTACTAACGGGAGTTTGTGATACTCAGTACTTGGCACCTTATTGTTATACTCGTTCGGCATACTATCCTCCGTGTTAGATTAATGATCTGCATCAACAACGCTGGAGACTTCATTAAGCCCGACATTTTGATGTTCAAAGTTAACTGGGTTTAGATCCCCAAGAGCACTGTGCATTCTTGTCCGATTATAATCAACTTCTATGTATTCAAACACCGTTTGGTGCATCGCCTATCTTGTCATCATCGACTCATGCTTTGTCCTAAATATAAGCACTTATTATATCTCAATAGCCTTTTGAGCAGCACTGGCTACCTCGATCACTATGAACGATATCCGGCTCAGGGTGAGTTATGTAAATCACAGGTGCGCGATACATGGGGAGATGGTACAGAGTTTTCGAACAGAGTAGACATTGAAAACTATGATCAGTCGGTTACAGGTTACTACTACCCAGAGAAAGACAATCTGGAAGCGTCTGATCCTAAACGCAAGAAAACGATTGCTGAGAAGTTTTTGTAAAAGTTTTGTTCCTGTAAGGTGCACATGTTAAGAGGGGAATGTGCACCTTGTTGCTTTATACCGCTGCAAATTTATTAAACAGCTCAGGCTCATCCCTAAGAACACAAAGAACCTTTTCAGCTAAGCCTGTTGGGTTTCTTCGCTTTTGCTCCCATGATTTCACTGTATCTACACTTACATCTAGCGCGCTAGCCAATTCCTTTTGAGTTACGTGTAGCTGAGAGCGAATAGCCTTAACGTCAGCCACTTCATAGCGTGTAATGCGAGCGGCCTCTGATTTGCCTTCTGCAATCTCAATTGCCTGCTGCATTGATGTAGATAGGTCTTTAAAAATACTCATTTTTATCTCGCTTTTTCTTTAACATCTCACGAGTCTCTTGCTCGCGACTTCGATGTTTCTTAATTAGCTCAGAAGAAAAACTCTTTAGCTGGTTCTTCTCACTATCAGTTAGACTATCTTTTCGGCCTTTCTTGTACGCCAATATCAAGTAAACGGTGTCAGGTAACACGTAAAGATAGATGATGCGGTACCCTCCGCTTTTGCCGCCATTCTCTGTTGCTAGGCGAACTTTCCTCAATCCACCCGTTCCCTTGATGAGTTTTCCAACTTCAGGGTTTTTAATAATATCTGTTTGTAGATCTCTGAATTCTTCATCAGTGATCAACTCCTCTCGCTGAGAACTAAATAACGGCGTCTCAACAAATTCGATTGCATGGCTAATATCAATCTCCTTTTTTAAAATATTTTAGGCGTACATTGTACTCCTGTCAACGAGGAAAGGCGATGTGTTTCATTAAAGTAGTACCACACATATGATTCATTAAAGTCGCATATTTTAACCGACTTACTTTTATTTAAACTGATATCCGGATAACAACATTCATCCATACCTCATTTTTTAATACACACCTTGAAAACTAAAGTATATACTATTTTTAAATCCTCTATGGAGATAGAAATGGATACCCAACAAACCACATTGACCTTTCAAGCTCTTAAGCAAGGTGCCGACGGTTACATCAAACGCCGCAATCAGCGTTTACTCGCCAACCATCGTAAAGAACTGCGTAACTTTACTCGCGCTGAAGCTACTACCTATCTCGATATCGATGCTAAAACATTGGATAAGTACGTCGCCAATGCCGGGATCGACCCACGCCGCCATCAAGATTCTCAGTGGTCGATTAACATTGAAGAGATGTATACGGTGCGCGATTTGTTGCCCGACTCTCTGCGCAAAGAAGCTAAATTTGTCCGCGATAGTCACCAAAAGACCCAAATTATCGTGATTCAAAACCAAAAAGGAGGCGTTGGGAAAACCGTCTCTGCCGCAACGATTGCATCTGGTTTAGCCACTGAATTTCATCAAGAATATCGCGTCGGTCTGATCGATATGGATGGCCAAGCGACACTTTCCATGTACTACGCGCCGGAAGCAGAACAGGAAGGTTGTTTGTCCGTGGGCGACTTGATGATGCAAAACTTTGATCTCGAAGAAGGTGAAACGTTGGCCCAAGTGGTGTCGGACTCTTTTTTGAAAACCACCATACCTAATCTGCGTATCCTACCGGCATCACAAACCGACCGAGCGATTGAGGGCTGGTTTCATGAGCAAGTGTTTAGCCACAAACTGCCTTCCCCTTACTCAATTTTGAGTGAGATTATCAACTCGGTGCGAGATGAGTTTGATATTATCCTGATTGATACCCCACCATCATTAGGGTACGCCACCTATAACGCCTACTTTGCAGCGACCAGTGTCGTTTTCCCACTTTCGATTACCGAAAACGACATCGATGCTACGTGCTCCTATTTCAGTTACATCCCTCAAGTGTGGGCCTTGTTGGCGAATGCCAACCACTCTGGTTATGACTTTATGAAAATACTATTAACTAACCATAGAGACGGCTCGACAACCACTGAATTAATGAACAGCTTGTACGACCATTTTTCTCCTTATCTTTACTCTAAAGAGTTCAAACATAGTGAAGCGATCCGTCAGGCCTCTTCCCTACTTTCCACCGTCTTTGATATGTCGAAAAGTGAGTATCCGAAGAGCAAAGGCACTTTCCAAAGTGCGCAGCAAAATGGTTATGAAGTGACGAGTCAAATTTTGCGCGACATCGTTAACGTTTGGCGAGAGGAACAAAAATAATGGCAAAAAAACGTGGAGGAAGCCCCTTAGGTAATGCCCCAGGGTCTCAAGAAGCACAAGTATCGGCAGCAAAAGCGAATATTGACAGTTTAACTCGGCAGCTATCCCAAGAGCTCACTAATGCCGGCGAAAGTGTTGTCCACTATCTACAACAAACATTTGGTATTCAATCTGTCGGTAATAGCGTCGTATGGCAATTGGAATCAGGGACTCAGGCGACATTTAACGAAGTGACACTGTCATACGAACAAGTTCGCGATAATACCTACGTCACCTTTGAAGTAAATGGCCGTGATCAGTCTCTTTTGACTAAAGATTCATTGTCTGATCTTGCTTCTCTAGAGTTTCAGCAGTTTTACCCTGCCGTTGGCCGAGAACTGGATGGAAAGATCGATGTACTCGATGGGTCACGTCGCCGCGCATGGTTCTTACAAAATCGCGGGAAAGTGCAAACGTTTAGAATATTGGTCACTCAAGATCAAATATCCTACTCCGATGCTAAAGCACTAGCCAAGCAGTTACAAACCGCCAAAGAGCATAATCAGCGTGAAATCGGTTTGCAGTGTAAAGCGATCATGGCCAGTGGCGATTTTACACAAGAAGATGTCGCTAAAGTGATGAGAATGAGCCGTCCCGCGGTCAGCAAAGCTCTCAAAGCCGCCAGTATCGATGACAAACTTATCTCCTTATTTTCGGATGTTAATATTCTCTCACACACGGACTATTCGTTACTCGATAAAGTCATGAAAACATTGGGAAATAGTGCTGAAGAGTTGGATCTATTCGTCGAGCGAGTTCAGGAAAGAACTGTCAATGTTCAGGCTGAACAGCCCCTTGATGAAACCAAGTTAGACATCATTGCCGCGATAAAAGCAGAGTTAAAAATCACTGAAGCAAAACAAGTGAAAGAGCAAGCGGAAGTGACCCCCCTCGCCCAGTTTAACAGCAAAGGCGTTTTTGCCCGTAAGCGAGTAAAAGGCCGCAATTTCTCGTACGAGTTTGGCCGCTTGTCTAAAGACGTGCAAAGTGAACTCGACCAAGCGATCGCGGCGGTATTGGAGAAGCATCAAGACCGTTGAACCTGTTTTGAATCTCACAATAGGCAGCTCTTAGCTCAGCTGCCTATTGTGGATCAGAATAAGCCATTATATAAACGCCTCGGCTCATTTTTGGACAAAGGCGTGTTTGCCGTGATCGGCTCAGGCACGCCTCTGGGCATTTTCGTGATAGCAATATTTCTAATTTAGTAATATTCGCATTAGCTCAAGTATAGGAACCCCAATACTCCATATAATCAATAATCATCCTAAAAAACATGTGCTCCTCCTTGAAAATCCCTCCAAGCCCCCACACATATATATGTGCAATATTGCATAAACTTAATAAGAGGTTTCCGATGAACGATTGGGATTACGTGAATTTTAGCGAAGATCATGAAATGGATTATCATTTAGGGCTGGTTGGTAAATCGAAATCTGAATACAACAGAAAATATCTAAGAGATAACACTCAATGGACAGCAAAGAATAAGCTGGACAAAACGCGCATTACCCACACTGAATTTAAGCCCTTTGTTATAGCCGATAAGCCGAATTTGAAAGATCCAGCTTAACGCGAAATGTAGATAAAAGACGTCTCCTATGAGGAGGCGTTCTTCACTGCTGCATCAGCTCCTTTTTGTCGTTGTTAGCTATACGTACAACTATGGGCCAAGTAATTCCCTTTACCACTTCTTACTTACTGTATAGCAAAAATACCTAACTATATGAATTACCAATTTTAGTCATAGCACACTTAGGGGCATTTTCGTGTTTCATGCCCCGTCGGCACACCTTTGGACAGAAACGTGATAGGTCTATTGCTCTAAAACGTTTCTGTCAGATTAGGAAAAGTACGTTGAAGCCTTGAACTCTTATTAAGCTTTTGGCTTCAAAATGCGTTCAATCTTGCTTACTACATCCTCGCCTTTTTCAATGCTAATAGGAAATCCACGAACATTTAAAATATTGCTTTTCAATGCAATTGAAAGTTGCTCGCCCTCTACAGCCAAATCAAAAAGTTCGGATTTCTCTCTCAGGATTGTCTTACAAAGCACCTTCATTTCTTGAGTGTTAGACCCCGCATTTAGCTTAGCTACAGCAGGTGCTGCTATTGATAGCAGTACATCTCTCAATGATTCGGCTTCATTGATTTTTTCACCTTGAGACGCAAACTTAATACACTTAGTCACTTCAGGTAGAACGACTTCTAACGTTGAAGGATCCAAGCTATCCAAGTGTTCAATTTCATCCACAGCAGCGCTGGGTTTTCCTTCAGAAGTGAAGATGTCAGACGATTGATAATATGATTCAATTGCCCCTCTTCTTAGAATAAAACAACCTGCTAGTTCTAATAGCCCCAAGACAGCTTCCAACCTGTTTCTAATTGTGATCCAAGATCTGTCAGCGTTTAAATCAGATAATGTACTTTCATCATGATTAAATAAAGCACAGAATACGGATCTTCGTTTTGCTTTAGTCTCTTCGCCTTCCCCTTTATTTACCCAATATGGATGAGGAGTAGCTATATCCTTGATCTCTTCCCATTTGTTATTTGCCAATTGACAGAAGTCATTATAAGCAGCATTGGCAAGAGAAGCTGCAGAAGCAGCCCCAGACTCAGCGGCTTTTTGATCTGCGATTATACATCCGTTGAGATAATAGTTAGTTAATTCAAGACTATCTGCAAAAGCATCAGCATCAGCTAAAACCACTGGAGTCTTTCCCATTAGTCTTATAAATTTTGACACTACAGGCATTTGACCCGTGCCAATCACTGGCAAAAACTGAGAGCCAGATGCCTCCAAATGAACCCCTAGTTTTTGAGACAAAAAGCTACAAATGAGAGCGTCTGAAGGCCCCTCAACTAATAGTGGCTTTTTACAAAATAGAGAAAGTTTATGCTCTTGTCCTAGACGAGCAACTAATGCCTGTATTTTCTTGTTCTGAAGTTCGCCAGATTCTGGAGAGATTTGGACAGGTGCAGTATCTAAGTCATGGCAAAAAACTAGAGATAGCAGGTCGTCACATTTTAATATATTCAACATTTCTGTTGAATGAGTTGCCATAACTATTATCTTCTTAAAGCCACCTTCAGAGTAGTGGCCAGCAGCTGAAGCAATCTCATTAAGTAAAAATGCTTGTAACTGCGGATGCAAGGAGACTTCTGGTTCATCTAGCATCAAAGCCCCTACGTCATCATCATAAAGCGCTGCTAATAAGCCAACTAAATGAAGTAACCCTGACGCCTCTCGACCTGAGGAGTATGGTTCACCTTCCCTATCCAACCTTGCAAAAACAACCTTTAAAGTACCCGCATCCCATTCAATAATGAGATCTCTTTTGAATAACTTTTTAAGACGTTCTTGCACTTTAACCAGAATGTCTGCTCTCTCCGATAATGTTTGGAAGTCGCCATTTAGCGTTTCAATGTTATGGCGCCTATTTACGTCGCTTTTGCTACCGAAATTAGCATTTTCATATAAAATATGACCACCTCGATGGCCATCGAAATCCGATCGACTCTCCTCAAGCATTCCCATTCTTCCAGCAGAAATAAACCTAATCTTCTTACCTTGAACATGCTGTGGTAGTGCATTCTTTATGGCTCTAAGCAGGTGTGTTTTACCACTTCCATTGGGTCCAATTAGTATTGTCAGCCCATTCCGAATGGTAATTTCGCGATTAAAATTTCCATTGTGGCTCTGAACTGTAGTGTTTAACACGATAGGGAAAGGCATATTTATTAATCCTTTAAGATGTATAACAGCGCCTTTTCAGCAGACATTGTCTTTATAATATTAAAAAAATACAGGCACCATGGCAGTAAAATACTGTTCTATGGGGCTTATTGTCCCTAGCTCTCACAAATTACAGGTCATGTCTGTATAGTTGCAAATGCTCAACTAGGGTCATAATCTTCTATTAGAAAATGTAGGTCAAGAACTGACATGGGGAAGTGCTCAGGAATCGACTGCTAAATGATTTTGGGGCAAAAATGTTTCAGCCAGATCTGGCTGAAACGAAGATGGACATAAAAGTTTTGGGAAAGGTACTCTTGGTTGACATTAGCAGGCAGGAAAGTATCTTGAAAGCTTAAGATTGCGGTCACTTTGTCGTGTACGCTAATTACTGAATGCTCCGCACCGCCCGATTGCCCCCGTCATTTCTGGTTGAGGGCATTTTAGCTGGCGTTTTTTTATTTCACTCCGGCTACGTGTCCACTTTTTAAAATGGGGCAACCGCATACGTGACCACATCGGTTCGTATTCACCTAATCGTTGGATCGTAATGCTCTAAGTATTTTACGAACTGTTTGATAAACTTTTTGTCAGCATGACGACCGGTAGGGAATGGTTTTTTGGTGATTATTTCGAACTGGCTACCCACAGAAAGGCGTTGTTTGGTATCTTCAATCACATTTTTTGCCTGAGCTAAGGTTCTCGGTATTTCATGAGTAGTCAGCAGGCAAGCATCAGTACCGAATTCATTCAAAACGTAATCAATGATATTTGCTTGTTCACCTTTGAATTCTTTATCGGTAATGAGTGTTTTACGAACGGATTTCGCAATCCCATTACATAACTCACTATTACAGAATACGACCATATCTCTGTATACAATAAGGTACTCGGTGTCGATATTCAGCCCACCCTCAGTACGAGTAAAGCAAGTTGCATCGAACATATTTTGGCGAGTAGTTATTTCATTTTTCAGTTCTGTCAACGTGGTTATATTTTTTCGCTCGATCAGTCGTTCCATATAATGGTTTGAATATGTATCGATATTGTCGACTGACAGTCGTTTCCCCCAATGAAAAGGAGCTGTCGGATAGTATGCCGTTTCGGTATAAAGAAATCCGTTTTCTGCAAATAGCAGTTCGGCGACGATCACTTTTCCGTAATGGACTATTTTTACTCCTGAATGTATTGGTTTAAAATGGTTTGTATTTTCATGATGCGCACACAGGTAATTGTAAAATGAATCAGGACTGGTTGAACTTCTCAGTCGGTTGGAGACTTCTGTATGAGCGGTGTTTATCTCAACTTGTAAACGCTGCCATATTGCTTTTGCTTCATTGATTTCCATTATTTCACACTACTTTTAATTAGTACTTATTACGTATAGTCAATAATCTCAACAATAAGAACACCGTACATTTATATTTCTAGGCAATATGTAAAAACTGATGATATATGCCATGTTATACGCTAATTCTGTGACTTGATTTAGATGAGTACATGAGCCCCAGGTATGTGTCCCCCTGCCTTAGCTATGTTTTGCTTAAGTTCGTAGAGGTTATCGGCTTCAAGTCCTTGCCACTTTCTGAGCTCTTCTATCTGACTGAACAAATCCAGAGTATTTACATTCTTAATCACAGCAATTCGATCTGTTTCGCCAATGGCGGCGTCGTAGTTACACCAATCGAACCCTTCAGGAACAGTAGATGCATGCGAAAGGTCACGAGGCTTTAAATCATCATCCGACATGTGAATCAGAATGTGATAGTTCATGTTTTCACTTAGATAGATCTCAACTCGAATTGTATGCCAGATATCCAACTCCGGCATTTGCTCAACTGCCGAAAGATAGCCATTCATCAATACACTTAGCTCACTTTTAACAAGCCTATTTGCAGGGTAATCAAACCTTCTGTAATCTTGCATAAAGGCTGCTATTCGATTTCCGGTTAGCACTACAGGAGTTTTGGGCACAATGAGGTCAAGACCGTTATTGGTTTCATTACCGAACTGAAATTCAGGCAATACCTCAACAAGTGACCATAACTGGCGTAGTCGATGGAAGGTTGCCGAATCATTGATAATGAGACCATAGAGTTTAGTTATAAGTGAAAGTTCATTTACTGAAGATCCAATGAGTTTGCTATTTAACGATGCATCTTTGCAAATTTCAGCAAATTCTTTTGAGCGTACTAATTGATTTATAGCTTCAACCTGTTGTTCTTTATCATCATTTTTATAACTACACTTTTTAAGAATTTCATTCACTATAGCCTTGTTAGTTAAGCTTTCATAAACGTCACGGTGAAATCTATTAAGGGTTACAGATATGTACTGGTTAAAGAACGAGTCTAAACAGTCGTAAAGCTCTACATATTCGAATCGACCAGGATCTCTTTTGGGAGCTCCACAGATCTCGATGATTTTCCTTACTTGACTAGGTGAAACTTTAAGTGGTTTATGGACACTTTTTAATTCACTTAGCCTTGACTCTTCGATACCAAAATCTTTCGCCAACTCCTTCTGTTTTTTACCTAAGCTTTCATAAAAGGCAATAGCATGATTTATCCATTTTATTGATTCTTCTTTAGTCATTTTCATTATCTAGTCCATCGTCATTTGTTATGAACAAGACTACCATTGGGATGAATTCATGTAATTACATAAATTGCGTAATTATGCGTAATTAATTACAAACAAGGGCATGAAAATCAAAAAATGAAGATAAACATTGATACCTTAGGGCTGTTCTCCAACAAATGGAATTAAAAGTACCTCAATACACTGTTCAACTTCCCATAGTGTCAGAAGTGGTAATCCCCCTCAATTCTGATAGCTATAAGTGTAAATAAGTAAACCGAAATATTAAGAATGCAGCGGTTGTATTGAACGTATGCACCCGCTGATTTTTTTACTATCGTGACATTAGATAATGTATCGAAAACTTGGTTGTGGAGTTTACCGCTAAGTATTTACATTAAAACAGAAAGGGGAAAAAATGCGTTGCAGTTATTAAATGGGGAAGTGTTTTTCCTCATATTCCTCAACCAATGCAGCTAGCCTTTCAAGTTCGTCACCTTCGGGAGTGCCTGGTTCAGCTGCATCAAACAGAGATTCAATTCGCTTCAATGCGGCATTGTAATCACTTTCAGAAAGTTCAAGACCCAATTCATCCAATGCCACCGAAGCCAGTTCATCAACATGTGCAGTATAGGGTGTCATCCCCTCGACCAGTTCTTTTTCTGACAATCGCTTTTTACTCATAGCTCGCTTTTTCATTCAAAATGACTTTAGATAATTTATAGCATACTGAGTTACTAGCTGTATCGTAAGGTCTGTCCTGGAACACGCAATGGGGCGTGCGACGTGAAGTCGTATGAAGCGCTGTTCACCGCTCAACGAGTGAACCATCTGTATCACCAGATGAACCTAGGACTCTGAATAAAGTAGCGAGTCTGACAATGTAACGAAGGTTGGCATTTGCCAATCGGGATTGAAATCGTGAGAGGACGATCTTCCTGATAACCACAAGTCGGGTGAGTGCTAGGTAGTCAGCATGATGAACATAAGTGAATCCGCTCAAGGTGCGTTATGTGATGAAACAGCGGAAGTGGTTAACACGCTGTAGCCAAAAGGCGTGAGAGTCGGAAAGAGATTGCCCCATGCTCTTTCGTGATCGTTGAACTCTCCGCACCATAGCGGGCATCTAAACTGACATTGCGCGACATACGGAACACGGTAAGCCTGTATCGCTCCCTCTGGGAAAGCCTCAGTGGCCGATAGTGATGTAGGTAGAGGATGTCGGAAAAAGCGAAGGCTGCATTGTAACGATGCAGATACAGATCCCTATCTGGCACGAAAGTGAGCTGACTTCCGACTGGTCTTCCGTTGCAAGAGAATTTGAAGAACTTTATTCAAGGAGAAAAGCAAATGATGATTTCAAAAGAGATTAGTGCCTCTCCTGACAGTGCTCAATGGCAATCCATAAATTGGAAAGTCGTAGAATCCCATGTATTAAAGCTTCAGATGCGTATTGCAAAGGCAACACGAGAAGGTAAACACGGCAAAGCGAAAGCGTTGCAGTGGATACTGACTCACTCGCGTTCGGCAAAACTTCTTGCTGTTAAGCGGGTATCACAAAACAAAGGCAGTAAAACGCCTGGAATTGACGGCGTCATCTGGAATACAGATACGCGCCGCATGAAAGCTGTCAATCAATTGAGCAGAAGAGCTTATCAAGCCAAACCGCTCAAGCGTATCTACATCCCCAAGAAAAACGGCAAGCTCAGACCACTTGGTATCCCCTGCATGATCGACAGAGCGCAACAAGCGCTCCACCTTCTTGCACTAGAACCAATATCTGAAACTATCGCCGACCCTAATAGCTACGGCTTCCGACCTAATCGAAGCACTGCTGATGCAATTGCACAGTGTTTTATCTGTTTAAGTCAAAAGAAATCCGCGCAATGGGTGCTTGAGGGAGATATTAAAGCCTGTTTCGATAAAATTGGTCATCAATGGCTTATAGAAAACATACCAGCAGACAAACGGATGCTGGAACAATGGCTGAAATCTGGCTTTATAGATAAAGGGTTGTTCTACCATACCGACGAGGGTACACCGCAGGGTGGGATTATATCTCCCACTCTGATGTTGATGACACTTGCAGGTCTAGAACAGCGCATAAAATCTACTGCCCTCAAAAAGGGGGCGAGAGCCAACTTTATTAGATACGCCGATGATTTCGTCGTCACCAGTGCCTCAAAGGAAGTGCTGGAGAACGATATCAAACCGTTGATCGCTGAGTTCTTAGCGGAAAGAGGCTTAACACTCTCCGAAGAGAAAACGCACATTACCCACATCAGCCGTGGTTTTGACTTTCTAGGCTTTAATCATAGGAAGTACAAAGGAAAACTGCTCATTAAACCGAGCAAATCCAACACTCTGATGCTCTTGAGTAACTTGCGTGAACTCATCAAGAAGCACGCAACTATCCCCGTTAACGATTTAATCAAGTTGATAAATCC
This sequence comes from Vibrio sp. S234-5, assembly GCF_000960595.1. Lineage (NCBI taxonomy): Bacteria > Pseudomonadati > Pseudomonadota > Gammaproteobacteria > Vibrionales > Vibrionaceae > Vibrio > Vibrio sp. S234-5. The sequence goes on along the minus strand of NZ_JZAM01000216.1, from coordinate 16,822 downwards.
GAAACTCAGGGGCTGGTCGAATTACTATCGACACTGCGTGGCTAAACAGGTATTCGGATATGTAGGTCACAAGCTATTCCATACGTTATGGCACTGGGCTAAAAGGCGTCATCCAACCAAATCGAGAACTTGGATCGCTCTTAAATACTTCATCAACCGTCAAGGTCAATGGCAGTTTCATGGTTGGCAGAAGATCATGGATATGGATTGTCAGTTCAATCTGTATGAAATAGCTAAGGTGCCGATTGAGAGACATGTGAAAATCAGGAGTGCCGCAACGCCTTTTGATCCTCAATACCAAGAATACTTGGCTAAGAGAAAATCAAAGAAGCAATGCCGTAACTCTTGGCATGAGCCTGCTCTCGCCGCTTTATAAGTTGCTGGGTGCCAATCGGTGCCTTCGTGAAGGCTTGAGCCTAGTGCGGTGAAAGTTGCACGCTGGGTTCTTAGAGGGGCGACACTTGGTAACAGGTGTCGTCTACTCGACAAAGGCGAGTTAGCGCTAGTCGTCCCAAAACGTCTCTGGACAAAGTGTAGTTTGCCATACACAGAATCGGCGCGCACACATCTATCCAATGAGCAGTAACAAGTAAAACTTGCGCACTTACCCCCCCTAACGAGGTATCAATGATTAATGTATTCTAGCTCTAGTAGCAATGAGGCTACGAATAAGATAAGGAATCCAACATGTCAGGATTTAAAAATAGCTACGAGCCAACTCAAGACGATTTAGACAACCGTTCTCGCCAGCTAAACCCAGAAAACGATGCTTATTGGCAGTCTCGCGGTGAGGACAGTCGCCCAGAAGTTCAAGAGGTATAACAATGAGCAATAATAACAACTGGCCAACTAAAAACGGGACAAACAATCCATCTGGCGGTGGTCGCACAAACAACCCACCACGTAAATAATTATGCTTAAGCTGCCAACTCTGGCAGCTTATTTTTGAAGTGTTCAAAATAAATAGCATAACGCTCCGCTGAAAATGTGCTTTGAAACTCTTCAGTCCACGGCTTAATTTTTGGATCTTTCAATCGCTTATCTAAACCAATGCAAATCATAGCCACTAACAAAATGGGTAACGCATAACTTTCAGTATCTATATTTTCAAAAAACTTTATTAACGTCTTATTTGTAGGGTGTGTTTTACCTGAACGCCACTCTTTCAAGGTTTTAGTTTGTGCTTCGAACATTGAGGTTTCACACTCGCTTTCTCTCTCTCTTTTTATAGGAATAAATTTAGCAAGTTGACAATATCTAAAATCCATTTTCTCTATTAAATGATTCAGAAGCTTACTTAAGTAGGTGGCACCATCTTTCTTAAACACATGAGAAAATATCCCATACTCATACTCTGATACTAGGTTAAAATTATCTAGAATAGTAACATCGAGCGCAGCCATAAGGGATAGGTGAAAATCATAGAACCAATATTGAATACAAAGTCTATTCGTACCGTTCTCTTCCCGATTCATATCATCACTTGCCACGAGTCGAAGTATCTCTTTCTGTTCTTCCTGTGATAGTAACGTTTTAGGCAAAGCCAATTGGTAAAATGATACGAGTAACTCCGTTTGATTATCTGTGGTTAGTTTAGGCATGGTATCAATGAAATGTTTAATTGGCTGATACAACTGATCTCTATGATTAAGAAATGAATGTAACGGCTGAAGGTTGATATATGGTTGCTCATGATTAAAGGAACGGAGCATTATCAACCATGTGTGAATCACATCTGTTGCTCTCACGTCTTTAGGCAGCTCTTTAAAAAATAGAAATAATCCCTTTTGAAATAAAAACCTCAATATTGGCCAAGAAGCAAGACGAGCTTTTTTCTCTGAGATACCTTTACTCCCTAAATTATCGAGGCTCCGCTCAGATACTTTTAAATCTAACGACAACTGCTCTTTTAAGATCCTAGCTTTGGATCTAGCAGAGACACCAAAGCCTAAAAAAAGCGCGAACTCATCGAGCGATGGAAAGTAGATAGTATTGGGAGTAATTGGCTTTAATGTCACCTTTTCCTTCATAGTCATTAGTGCCTTTTGCTTGTCAAAATCGCTACCACGATTTTAAGTAAAACCTTTGATATATCATTATCATACAATGACAAATTTCACTCAACTGGAGCATACTTTTCAGTGAAAGCATCTACTCTAAGAGAGTTTGGGCATAAGATCGTTAGTGCAGAATACTTAAAGCGTTGCTGCTAATTGCCGATAACGGAAAGTAATATGAACGCCGCTATGATCAGTCCAGGCACAAACCATCTTGGAACAGGCCTGTCTTCACAGAGCGACGTACATACAAACCTACTTCCCACCATCCATAATGTAGTTAACCGCTTTAGCTCCAGCAGCTGCCATTTGTGTCATCGCGTTTGATGTATTCAGGACGTTAGAAAGACTATCGACACAGTTGTCGCACCAAGCACCGCCAATAGTATGTTCAATGGGATGAATTTTAGACTGACTGTGAATCGTATTTTTGCTTACATTGAGTGTTGCCATCGTTTCACCAACCAGAATATCGCGCTCACAATGGTGACATTGGCAAATTACTTGAGGCATCATTTTATCTTCAATTTCATGTTTAATCTGAGTTGATTCTGGATGATGAGAATCAGCAATAATGTCGAGCACTCTAGATAATCCTTCAGGTGTTCCTGCCTGATATCTATTCACCGAGGATTCTCGGCTAATACTGTTAATTGAATCTCGTAGTTCTTTACCTATAGCGAGGTCACTACCTTGACTATCAATCATCCTTTCCAACTGTTCTTCAAAATCAGGTGGCAGGTGACTATTTAAACCAGTCTGCTTTTTGTCATTCATATCAAAATCCTTCTTATTATTTAAGTACTTAGACATTGTTGTTAATACCCTAACATCAGGGTTAAAGTGAATGATAACCTTTATGCACTTTACCTCTACAATGTAATCCTTTAAAACGACGTATTTCTTAAAGTTTTCTTTCGTTAGAAAGATCAATGTCACATCTGTTGCATACTGAAGTTCAACACACTCTAGCTCTTTCTAAAAATCAATGAAGGACTTTTCTCGCCCTCGCGAGGAAAGTTCTTCGTTGATTGTCGCAGCTCGCCTGTGCGAGTGAGAATAAGAACTTGAATATCTAAAGATATTCTTAAAGATCTAGGAAGATCCTCAAAACTATACCAGTTGACCTATTTGATATACCAGTTGACGGTGATCAGTATCCCAGTTGACAGAAAAACTATACCAGTTGACATAAAAATGTTTGTAAAAGATATCCCAGTTGACATAATATCGCTATCTAGGTATACCAGTTGACATAGTGATCATGTTCGAAGAAACGAAAGATCTATCCGTAATTGATGAAAAAGACAGAGCCAATAAATTTATCAGCTCCCTACTATTCTCACGAGCAACGGTTTTTCATCCTTCTGCTCGAATGACGCCATCTATGAGCAAAAGGATGGCTGAAGTCGCATCAATGGGCGGGGTTTCATTTGATCATCCCCTAGAGGTTGTGACTGTAAACTCATTTGGTAAAAATTTCCGAGTCGAGCTGCACAATAACTACCTGTTACACGCCCACCGAGATGTACTTGAGACGCTTCTAGCCTATGCGAAATTGATTAAGCTGGATGATGAGGCGTATAAGAGCGGCGGCAAAATGACTTGGAGAGCGGTGCTAGGAACGTTAAATGATGCTCAAACACTTCCAAACTCAAGTGAGCAAAGTTTAGACGAGGAGATTGATAGCAACGCGATAGTTCTATCTATGAGCATGTATGAGCTTGCGACCCGAATGAAGATAAAGCCGACACGATCTAACTATCGGTTGATCGAGGATAGGATCTTTCAGCTCAACACATCAAAGCTTTTCATTTGTGAAATGGATTCAGATGGCCACATTTCAAGCCGTAAGCCTTTGAGTTTCGTAAAGGAATTCATGCTTTGCTATGACAAATCTAAAAACAAAAACGGCAAGAGTGATGATGTTGTCGCCAACCACATCTTTGTTGTTCCTGATCAAAGGCTCTTAGAAGCCATCAAATCTCATGGCTATTACTACCGACTTGAGCAGCACAAAATCACAAACTATCGCTCTTACGCTGTCCGTTCGTTCATTAAATGGCTCACCACGCATAATCTCGATTTTCTGCATACGAAAAAATTAAGCTGGGCGATTGAGGAATATATGAACTCGGTGGCGTCCAATGTGGGGGCGTCATTCAGATACGATCTTAAGCGAAGCTTACTGGAGGTTAGGGATCAGATTGAGTCCGATTTTAACCTGCAAATCGTCTCCGTCGATGGCCGTGAACATCAATTCTTCAAGGTGACGTAGTCATGATTAAAAATCTAAACTCATTGCTGAATGACCAGACTATTTCGGAAGTCCCTTTTGTTCTAAAAGGTTTGGTTAAAGCTTCCATCGGTATGCTGATTGCTGCTCCCAGCGCTGGAAAAAGTCATCTAGCATTGTCGTTAGCGATAGAACATGCTTCGTCAGCGGTGACGCTCGGGCTTTCATGTGCTGAGACGCCGAGAAAAGTACTGATTGTCAGCTCTGAGGATAGCAGTGCGGTTTTGCGGGAACGTATGGTGGAAAAGCTCAAATCATTTTCACCTGATATTCAAAATGAACTGCTTAGTAACCTGCTTTTTCTCACCGAGCAAACGCCGTTGATAGCGCCGCCAGAGGCGAATAAAGATGAGCATGACGCGGCCAGTCTGTATGTGAATAATCTCGTTCAATCTGCGGTTGATAATGACGTTGATCTAATTATTGTTGATACCGTCACGGAAGCCGTTGGCAGCTGTGATGAAGTGAAACACGACAAGCACATCAAGGCGGGATTTCAAGCCATCGCAAGACGCACAGGGGCTGCTATTTTGCTTGTTCATCACGTCAATAAAAATGAAATTCGTGGAGAGCAAGAAGTGACCATGGCCTCTGGTGCCGGGCTTAGCTCTGTTATGCGGCTGGTTAAGTTTTTAATCACGATAAAAGCGGAAAAAAATGAGAGAAAAGTCAGGTTCTTGAAGTCCAACTATCTGCCTCAAAGTGAGGAAAGGGAGTTTGATATTGAGTTTGTTGACGGTGTTTTATCGCGAAAAGGGATATTGAGTTTTGCTCCACCGAAAAAACAAAAAGCGGAGAAACCAAGAATTGCGAAAGCAATTCAGGAAGAACCCGAGGTTTTGAGTATCACGCCAAAGCCGAAAAGAAAAAATGAGAGTGAAAATGACCTAAGGGATGTTCTTTAGGTCCCCTGCTCTACATCACTTTTGAAGGTTTCCAGTGGGGGCCTACAGAAGTGGTGTGCAAATTCTACGTGATCTGACAGTAGCTATCTGAAGGCTCTCGTCGGTACCAAGTAAGTTATTTCTGGACAAAGGTGTGTTTGCCGTGATCGGCTCAGGCACGCCTCTGGGCATTTTCGTGATAGCAATATTTCTAATTTAGTAATATTCGCATTAGCTCAAGTATAGGAACCCCAATACTCCATATAATCAATAATCATCCTAAAAAACATGTGCTCCTCCTTGAAAATCCCTCCAAGCCCCCACATATCTATATGTGCAATATTGCATAAACTTAATAAGAGGTTTTCCGATGAACGATTGGGATTACGTGAATTTTAGCGAAGATCATGAAATGGATTATCATTTAGGGCTGGTTAGTAAATCGAAATCTGAATACAACAGAAAATATCTAAGAGATAACACTCAATGGACAGCAAAGAATAAGCTGGACAAAACGCGCATTACCCACACTGAATTTAAGCCCTTTGTTATAGCCGATAAGCCGAATTTGAAAGATCCAGCTTAACGCGAAATGTAGATAAAAGACGTCTCCTATGAGGAGGCGTTCTTCACTGCTGCATCAGCTCCTTTTTGTCGTTGTTAGCTATTATACGTACAACTATGGGCCAAGTAATTCCCTTTACCACTTCTTACTTACTGTATAGCAAAAATACCTAACTATATGAATTACCAATTTTAGTCATAGCACACTTAGGGGCATTTTCGTGTTTCATGCCCCGTCGGCACACCTTTGGACAATTATCAGTTAGAGTTGGGGATCTAAACTGCAAGCATCGCATAAGCTGAGTTTGGGCAAAGAAAGGTTCGAAAGTGTCTACTGATTATGTAGCTATTCTGACAATATTCTTGATAAAGGCGGGAAAATGCAGAATATGTTCGCCAAATAAACGAAGCAAATACAGAAAACCCCATAAATACAGTAATATGACTCCGTCACATTGGCAGCAAGGAGTTCATGTGAGTCAAGAAGATGAAAAATACCCAGCCAGCGCGATATCTTCGTGGAGCGGCTTCGTTTATCAAGGAAAAGTTGCACTATATCATTCGCTTAAGCTTATTCATGATGGTGATTTGGACTTCGATCTTCAGCTAGATAGTAGTGACGACTTCGCTATTTATAAAGATGGAAAGCTACAAACCGCCCATCAAGTAAAAGCGAAGATTAGTAAATATCGTAGTGGCTACTCCAAGGCTCTGGAGCAATCCACGTTGATCGAACACGACAAAATAAAAGGGACGCCCCGTTACTTTCACGTATCCGTACAGCTAGATAATACCGATGATCACAAAGGGACTAGCGGAGAAATAGTGAAATTCTACCGCTATGGAGACAACTTTCATTGTGGACTGGGTGAAATTGAGGGACTGACCAAAGCACTGATAAAAAATATATGTGAGAAACAGTCCATCACGGTCAGTGATAATCTCATAAATTTTAACTATTGCTTACTCTCAGAAAAAATAAGTACCAAGGCAATACACAATCACAAACTAAATCAAGAGGACGGCTTTTCAGAAAACAAAGCTGCTTACGAAGGCCGTATCGAGGCAAAAGATATCCTAGAGGAATTGCTGACCGAAAACCCCTATCAGAATCGCGACTACTATGCCGTTGAGTTGAAGGCCAGGCTTCAAACCTACCTAGAAGAACGGCTAGATCAGGCGCTACCAACAATGAATGAGACCACTTATGAAAGAGCCAGGCGTCTGTGCGAGCACATGCGCGATACACATATCAATGAATTAAAAAACTTATGCCAGATGATGAAGCCATCCGAGCGGTTTCAAGATATTCAGAAGAACGATATCAGGCGCTACACCAAGCTCATACAGGCTATTTCAGTGGAGCCCATATTCAACCATCTTCCGCATTACATCGACAGCGAAAATCGGTTCTACGTACCTACAGCGCTTGACGTAGATGCAAGTGAAGAGTGTGAGTCTGACATGAACCATGAAATGAAAAACAACGGTGACCTGCTGAGGCTACTTTTTGAGTACAACCATCTAATTGCCAGCAAAGCGGAAGCTTCATTCACCTTTGATACGAAATTCACAAACTCGGATGACTTCGACGACAAACGGGCCACTGAAAAGCTTGAAAGCAACATTACCAAGTCGCTATGTATTAGCGTGATGACAAAAGACGACGCGGAGGGTCGACTGAATGATAAAGCAACTCATTGATGAAGCACTTGTTGCTCATTGCTTTGTGAGTAAGCGTGAATTGGACAACACAAGCTTTTATATTCGCGATTCTGGATCTGCCATTAGATTCGCAGTCGTACATAATCTCGATGAACTCATTACACCAGCCGAGCTGAACAGCCAGATCAATCAACTTGCTCCTGAGGATTTTCTCAGAAACCCAAGCTTTAAGAAAAACTGTGACTTAATTTGTATTTATCGCCTTGACGTGCTGGCCGAGTTCAAGGAGCACGAAGAAGGAATTTTCAGTATTGAGGAAGACCCGCATTTTTATAAAAAATATGTGCTCTACTACAGTATTGCTGAAGAAAGCGCTCTCACTGATTTTACCTACGAAAAACTTGTATCCGTGATTTCTGACAAAAAGGAATTTATTGGTTACAAAGAAAATCCTCTTGTAGCTTCACAATACAGCTTCGCTGCCAAGACCTTTATCAAGCTTCCTTTCTTGGAGCTACCTATTCACCAAGGAAACCTCGTGTCCTTGAGGCAGCAAGCAATTGAGGCCGTCGCAGAAGCTGGCCGAAGCGATACGTATGCGACTATTCAGCAAGTCACAAACGCAAATGCCGACGAGGTTATTAAGGAAATGATTAAAAATGAACTGGAAAATATCCAAGATTGAAGTCTCTAGCTTCAAAGCATTCAAGCATATCTACTTGGACCTTGGCGAGTCGGCGTTGCTAACTCTCGATGGCCCAAACGGTTATGGCAAAACAAGCATATTCGACGCCATCGAACTACTGCTTACCGGTCAGATTAGTCGAATACAAAACCTATTCTCTACTTTACTAAGTAATCGCACAAAGAACTACGCAGACAATCTCTTCTGGAATAATCGCTCCGGCGAGAACGACCTCTGTATTAAAATTGAATTCACTAATGATGATCGTAAACTTGTTTTAGCTAGACATTGTCCAACGGCAATATTCAAGAAGCCAGCGAACAATCGTGCAGACAATTATGAAAATTTTAAGCTTTACGAGCTACCGGAATTCGAATCATTTGACTTCACAAAAGCAAATCTGCGCGACAACAATTTCCTTGACGAAGTTTTCGGTAAAAATTTCAGGGAAAACTTCTCCTTCCTTAACTATCTGGAGCAAGGACAAAACCGATTGTTGCATACTAGGGTAGACCAACGTAAGGATAAGCTAGGAAACCTCTTTAATATCAGCGATATCGAAGCCGAGATCGAAAGCTGCAACAACATATACAGTAAACTTACAAAGCACATCAACGATCCTGAGCGTAAGGCAAAAGTCGAGTCACTCAAAGAAGAGATAGCCACCCTAAGAGACACATTACAGGCTGAGGCTGGGATCGTTGGGTACAAAAAGCTCTCGACGACTGTTGTCCAGCCTGGATGGGACAAGGAGAACATCTTTTCGACGTATTCAGCGGTAGATCATGCTGCCTATCAAGAATCAGTTCGCAAAATTATTGCCCTTCTGCCGCTCAAAGCCACAATAAAAACTAGGGTTCACAATGAGGCAATCGATGCCGACATCAAACGTAACGAAGAATCTCTGAGAAGCTTAGCTCAGTTCGGTAAAGACCTTAACAAGCTTGATGGGCTTGAAGCAATCAAGAAGGGGATTGATGAACTGGAGCGTTCAGCGGCTATCATCAAGCGCGGAGCCTCAATGATCAAGGTCGAAGAAGCTCAATCACTACCAAACTGGGCGGATGGGCGCCTTGAGTGGTTTGAGTTACAAATTGAATCCCGAAACAACCTCCGTGATAAAAGCAGCGCCAATGCGAACGCCATAGCCGAATTGGAACGCCTGAAAAGGCAGCTGATTGACGAACATAAGAAGTCCTATCCTGATGAGCATTTGTGCCCTCTCTGTGGCACGGATTGGGAAGATCACAAATCAATGGTTGGTGCCATTGAAGCAAGAACTAAGCAGATCTCTGAATCACTGAGCAAGGACGGTAAGGAATTAGTTAACCTTATCGCTGCTATGGACGCTGAGCTGAAGCTCATCGACACCCATATCCAAAACAGCTTGAAAGTTCTCAAGCCTACATTTGAACCAAATCTTCATGCAGAACTGACCAAAATTAAGCTTCGGCTCCCGGCAATAACCCTGCTAATGGAGAAGTTGAAAAGCGACAATATTCAATTTACTGACTCATTTACGGAAAGTAATGACGTAGTAAATGAGCGACTTGAAAAGCTCAAAGAGATTCTAAGGAATAAAAAACAGATTGAAGTCGATGCTTTAGCGCTGCCAGAGGACTGGCGAGAAACAACAATCAGTGCCTTCAAAGACCTAGAGGACTTCTACATAATAACGGCTGAAGACTTAAGGGATAAAGAGCAGTACATATCGATTAAAGCCAACGAGGCTCAAAATGCCAGACTTCAAACCTGTATTTCCGATCTTAAACTTATCGAAAAAGAAACCTTAGCGGCCCAAAAAGCACAAGATAAAATAAAAAAGCTCCGCGACACACTGAAGGAAACTGAGCAAAGATATACCGACCAGACAATTTCGGCTATTGAGCTCATATTCCATATCTACAGTGGCCGACTGATCCAAAACTACCAGCGTGGCTTAGGCCTATTTATTGAGAGCCGCGAAGGAACACAGTTGAAATTTCTGACTGCCGAGAAGTCTGAACACGACGCAGTCATGTCCATGAGTTCTGGTCAGGTGTCCGCTCTTAGCCTTGCATTCTTTCTCTCACTCAACAAGGTGTATGCTAAGGTACCTCTCATTTTGATTGATGATCCGTCGCAATCTCTGGATGAAATCAACGTTGCTTCCTTGACCGACCTACTCCGTTGCGAACTCAAACATTGCCAGTTGATTTTCTCCTCGCATGAGGATGATATTTCCGCTTATATGCGCTACAGGTTCGACAGAGCAGGCTTGAAAACGAGCTCACTGAACATGCAGCTCTTGGCGAAAGAAGCTTTGTAAAAGTAGCCCATAGTATGCAGTAGAGCTGGGTGACCGTGATGTTCATATTGATGGGTTAGCCATCATGAAGAGGATGTCAAAAACAACAATAGGATCTGGTTTTGCGTTTTCCTTCATTAGGTTAAGTATTGCAAAATCAGAACTCTATTAATGGACCTTCTGTCAAGACATAACTTACTTTGGGGCACTTCTGTGTTACCAAGTGCCTCCTGTGAAAGCTCGGAAAAGAAGAGATTTTACCTTGCTTGATATCGTAACTAACTTAAATCTTAGCAGCTTTTATACAGACTACTTGTACCACTAGGGTCACACACTTTCACCGTTCCGGCACCATTGACCTTAAAGTCTATTTTGTTCTGGGGGCCTCCGAAACCGAGAATTTTTTCATACTCCGCGGAGCCTGATGCAATTCCTTCTGGCCGACCATTAACGTGTCCAAACTTGATGAAAGATTTATCATGGGTTCTGGTGACTTCTAGCCTACTGAATTGCTCACCAGTCGTGATATATAACTTGCCAGTATCATCGCTACAATTAGTAAGAGTGTCACTGAGTGACACGACGAGACAAAAGCGGCCATTTTTATTACTGACATCTTTTTCTAAACCTAGAAAGTGGAGGTAAACGGGGGCGTTTCTAAAGACAGCTTCAGAGCGGCCCATCATGACTAAATTTCTGAGTTCTTCACTTAGATTTGTCATTTTACTTGTCGACATCATCGGACCAAAATTTGGCACAGCGAAAGCCAGCAGAATCCCTAACACCGTCACCGTAATTAGCAATTCCAGCAGAGTAAATCCGTTTTTCATACACGCTCCAATAGCAATGTTCAGGCTGAACATTGACAACTTTCATCGGCTAAATAAGCCTGAATCGATTGGCTTCAAGTCAGGTGTGAAGGTGTGCGTTTGAGGCCAGACTCAAACTAATTGGACGCTATATCACCTGTTATGCAGATGGGTAAACGCCACTACAAACATTGAACCGCGGCTAACTTGTACTCAGCCGATCTTTGATGTCATTTATCGCTGATAGATCTCGTACCATTTTAATTACCTCATTGATATCTGAATAGTGCAAGATCATGAACATTTCTTGTACAACGCAAGGTTGAATTTGACCTGAAGCACGGTCTGTGATCTTATGTTCTTCTTTTGGGGGAGCGACCATGAATATTAATACCATCAAAGCGCATTTCAGTATCATCCGTGACAAACGGCAAAGTGCAAAAGTTGATTATCCCCTGTTTGATATTTTGTTTGGGTCTATCTGTGCCATGATAGCCGGAGGTCAAGGTTGGACTGACATTCGTGAATATGTTCTTGGCCACAATGAGTGGTTTCTTAAACAGGGTCTGTTTGAAAATGGTGTGCCTGTCGACGATACCTTTGCTTGTTTGATTACAAATATTGATCCTGCCGAGTTTCGCGACTGCTTCCTGGGTTGGATGAATGCGGTACATACCATGACGTTTGGTGAGGTGGTTGCCATTGATGGCAAGACTTTGCGCGGCTCCTACGATAGATATAACAGGCAAAGCACCATCCATATGGGTAAGCGCGTCATAAACCCCGCATTCTAATCGTCTAGCCCGAATAATAAGATCAAACCTCCAACCCAAAGGAGCAAAGGAGATTTGAAATGGCCAAACGACGCACTAACCAAGAATGGCGAACCCTGTTCGAACACTATGAATCCAGCCAGCTATCACAACGATTATTCTGTGAACGTAACGGACTGAGCCTCTCCACTTTTTACGCTAAGCGCCAACAGTTAAAGCACATCGAAAAACCGAACACGGTTGGCTTTGTTAAAGCAGAAGTCGTTGAAAAGACCACAAAGTATCAAGCCACTCACGTTGCCGTTGCCAACATGACCCTGCTCGTCAATGATATTGAACTGAGCATCCCACAAGGCACGCCAGCGACCTATCTTGCAGAACTTATCGGTGCGCTGTCATGAAACGTATGCTCAGTGCTCCCGAAATCTATCTCTATCGCGAAAGCGTCGATTTTAGAAAGTCCATCAACGGCCTCGCTGCGATTATCGAAAATGACACCGACTTGCCCTTGGGCAGCGGCGCACTGTTTTTCTCTAAGTTCTTGAAGAAAGTGATTTCTTCCCGCTTGGTGGCCTGTTCACTGTGAACGAGCAACCAACGTTGATTGACCTTTCCGTAATCCGAGTCTATCCAACATCCTGAGTAGCCATGACCGATAGCGATTAATTGCTCTGGTTCTAGCGCAAGCAGTGCTTTTTTTGCGAGCTTGATGGTCATGGGTACACGGGTAATGAACTTTTGATTTTGCTCATCTAGCGAGGAGATGCTTTCTTCGGTGTACAAAGCGGCATCAGCGATAAAGTAACGACTATTTTGCGCGGCTTTTAGGCAATGTATGTGTCTTTTAGTGACTTAAGCGAATGCCTTGGCATCATTGGTGTTGCCACTCAGTGCTTGCATGTAAACAGGAATACCTGCTTGGTTTTCACAGATGAGTTCAAGCACGACTTGGTTAAGCTCTGGTCTATGATCACGACTGTAGCCTCTTACAAGCTTAATCACGTTGGTGTTTTCATCTTGTGCATACTCACCATCAACGTGGAAGCTAGTGATATCAAGATGAACAGAATCGGTCGTCAAGCCCAGTTTATCAACAACACGCTCAGCAATAACCTGATAGAGCGCTGAGACATCGGCTTTGTATAGAGCATCTAAGGTGCGGCCTAGTACATCATCAGTAAGGTGTTGTGCTTCAATGTCTTTGGCGAGTAGCTTAGACACAGGCTTGGTCTTAAAAAAGTCCGAGAACATGTGCAATGTTCTGCTATGAAAACCAAGTCCATTTAGGAGCATGGCCAATACCGCGTCACCATGAGAAACATTATGGTCAGAATATTTTGGGATAACGGCATCTATCATCCGTGGCAGGCCAATTTTGTGACAAAAGGCGGCAATGAGACCAAGGTGATCTAAGCGTTTAATAACAGGATGAGTAGACATATTTTGAGACCGTCAAATAGCAATAATAGATCAAAACTGTCGATCGCGGTCAAGATGGTGTCGTGGTTTTTATGAAAAACCGATCGCCAGATCACACTATTTAAATTCTGGAATTAGCTGCGGAATGACGGTTAGATGTGAGCATGCGAGAAGATGCTTGTCAGATTTACCGACAAAACGCGGCTGAAAATTTGGCAGGTTTAAGACACATGGCGCTTAACATGCTAAGAGCTGAGCCAAGCAAAATTAGTGTGCCAATGAAGCAGAAACGTTGCATGATGAACCCCGGCTTCTTGGATCAAGTCTTAGTCGCTGGATTTAAGTCAATGACTAAATTCTAACCATTCATGCGGACGCCCTGGGCCACAAAGCATGGCAGAGATGAAAAGGAAAGCGACTTCAATAACGGGGTAGACTTGATTGATGTGCGATCGGGTGTCACATACTTTGTCTAAGTGTTTGATGATGATCATTTCATGTAACCAGTAGTTAAGACTGAAAGATCTGATCGATATAATACCAGAAAGTTCAATAGGATATAAAAAGTCTCATAATTTCAGTAACTAAAGTTCGATCCCGCCCTTTATGTATGCTTGTTTAATCATATTTATCTTGATGATTATAATTATTTGCATAATAATCATGAAGTCATATTTTAATGACAGTTTTTAAGTGTGATTAGTAAATAAAATGAAAAAATATTTAAGCTTGTTAATGGCAATAACATTGCAAATCGTATTATCTGGCTGTAATGGATCTTCTGATTCTCCATCAGAGTTAGCAGAAAGTTACGATGGTGTTTATAAAGATATAAGCGGGGAGTCTCTTTTTTATAGCTCGAATGAAGATGCGATCTATTTATATAGACCACCACAACGATACGAGGATGGTTATATAAGCAGCTCAAATCGTAGCATTGTGGTCGACAACAGTTTAATTGGTCCTTATATAGATACGAACCATTTCGTGAAATCGGAACTTGGCGACTACTATCATTACCAAAACTCTACCGTTCAGTTTCATTTTTCAAAGGGTAATGTGTCCGCGCTAGTCAAAGATGAGGGTAATAGAACACTTGTGGACACCACGTACACCAAGCAGCCAACACTCGCTGATTTTGACCTGATGTATCAAAGCTATGCGGATTGGGAACGTATGACACTCATCTTCTCTAACGATGATCGTATGTTTGCTCAACTGGATTTTATGCTGACCTGCCAATTAAATGCTGATGTAAAGAGGATGTCGAACTTCTATCGTGTCTCTAATGGTGCAATAACCTGCGATGATCCAAACGATCCACGTATCGACTCAAATATGCACGGCGTTATCTATAAGGTGGCGGAAGACAGCCGAGCCATCGTCATTGTGCAAGGAATGCGTTGGACATATCGTACAACTTTCCAAACCGTTTATTAATTGAAAAGGGGCATCAGCCCCTTTTTATTGTCATCCCAAAACCACCGCTTTTAGCGGTAGTTATTGTTTTGCCCGAAAATGCGCCCGTGCTAGAAGACAAACTCCTTAGTATCAAGTTTGAAGAGCGACATTTTCTACAGATGTGTATGAACTTCTCTCGTTGGAAAGGGTCGAAGAGCATTGTAATGGTTGAAAACCTCCGCTTTGAGAAAGGCAAATCTGTCGAGCTAGAGTACCGCATGATGAATCCATGCTAGAGGCTGTGTTAAGTGCTAGTTTTAGTCAGGTAATGCAAAACTTAGGCACTCATGCGCTTGCCTTAGATATATAACATAATCGAAACATCTAAATCTAAAACGAAGGGTAAATACTCTACATGTTGAACTGGTATAACTTGTTGTAGGCTCACTTTCGATTTAAGATAGAATATCTTTAAAGAAACAAAATGAAAGTTGGTTTCATGTTCTAGGAGTAATCCAATGATAACGGCGGTCGAAAGACGCAATGAAATTATAGAGCTAGTTAATTCTGTCGGCCGAGCCCGTGTTGAAGACTTAGCCTCTAAGTTTAATGTGTCTAGTGTTACAATTCGTAGCGATCTCTCATTTCTCGAAAAGAATGGTTATGTTATTCGTTCACACGGCACAGCAATTCCTAATTCTGGATTAATTTCTGAGCTGTCGGTTCACGAAAAAAGACGTCACAACTCTGAGGGAAAAGTACTTTTAGGTAAGGCTGCAGCAAAGCTAGTTGAAGAAGGTGATGCAATAATCATTGATTCAGGCACAACGACACTAGAAATTGCACGTTACTTAAATAATGTGGATAACGTGGTCGTCATGACTAATGGGCTTGATGTCGCGATGGAGCTTTCATCTAAGTCTGGCGTTGAGGTCTTAATGACTGGTGGCGTTTTAAGAAAAAAAGCAATGTCCTTTTCTGGACCAAAATCAGAAGATGGATTAAAAAATCATCGATTCGATAAAGTATTCTTAGGTGTAGATGGCTTCGATATAAAAGCTGGTATTACTACTTACAGCGAACAGGAAGCATCACTTAACCGACTAATGTGTGAAGTATCAGACACAATAATTGCGGTTGCTGACTCAAGTAAATTTGGCAAACGTAGCTGCCACATGATTCGAGCGTTTAACAATATCGATACGCTAATCACTGATTCAGACATCCCAGATGAATACTTGAAGCAATTACAAGAGCAAGGTGTTAACGTCATTATTGTGCAAGCATAACACCAATAATTCTTTACTAATTAATATCTTACCTGACAGTTGCCCGATCTTCTATTTGGTGACTGTCAGATTATATTTGGCTGGATTCTTTCAGTCCAGATAGATTTCTCCATCTTCTAATGTTTATATTGGCGTTTTGCCACACCATATTCTTCCTTAATGAGTTCTATCATGTTTGTTGTTGTAGTCTATCCATTCGTCCAGATCTATTCTCATATTGGCAATCAATAGCTGTAACCCGTCATTCCGCACTTAATTATCCAATAAATAATGTGACTTTTGTCACATAACGATTGATTGGTTCATCCAATGGTGACTACCCAAGTCGGTTTCTGATGTCAATATTCGGTTAAACTATCTCTCACTACTATCAGGAGGTTAAACGTGACTCGTCATCAAAAATCACATGTCTCTCTGCGAGTGCCTCAAAGGCAGCAAGTTTTCGCAATTGTTACGAACGTGTCGGCATCTTCGGCGAAATAAATTCTAAAAATAGCTGCGGAATCGTAAGCGTTCACCAGTAGCATGTTGACTAGGTATTTAGATAAAAACTCGTGTGCTTAAGATCGAACACATTTGGGTATGGCTGCTGACGAACCACCGCGTTGGCTATGCGTGAAAGCGTATCAAGTGACGATATTTTTCGCTTTTTACACGTTTCGATTAGCGAGTGTAGACGGTCTCGGAACTTAT
>NZ_JZAM01000215.1:0-4280 GCF_000960595.1 Vibrio sp. S234-5 | reverse complement strand
AAAAAGCGAAGCTCTATTAGCGGCAGACTCAACACTGCGGCTGAATGAGCAGGCTTGTAACTGCCAGCAGATTAGAATGGATGAGTATTTCATAACTCAAAACAAATTCATAACTGCCTGATCTGTTGATGCAAAGCCAATCAACATTACGGCCAACTAACGCCGCGTTAAGGGGCGCAGGCACGCAATACAAAAGTGACCGCATGACAACTTAACCACTAAACCCAACGCAAATTGAAAATGCCACGCGTGCCAAGTCCCTCTTGAACGCTTTGTTATGCTTAAGCTTCAATGACTTACGTTTACCAAAACCAAGATTAACTCAGCTTTAACTCACAAACAAAAGCCAAAAACCAAAAAACTGAAATGACTCATAATTTTGAAAATCAGACTTTGAACTTTGGCAGATAAAACCGAAAAACCTGTGATCAAAATACTGATTGAGCCAGCTAAACCAACATCGCGCTTGCCCAAAAATTGATTGAGGCAATTTTCTGAATTTCCAGCGCCAAAGAATAATTGTCCGGAAAACCGCGCCCACTGAAACTAACTTGCCGACAAACACAAAACAAATCAGCCGAGGGAACAAAGAAAAACCATAATCCACTGATTTTTGGTGATTAAACATAACGCCCGGTTAAGGGGCAGCCAACGCAATTACCAAGCTTCCGCATAACACCGTAACCACAAAAACCAACGCATGATAAAAATGCCGCGCGTTGGCTGTCCCTCTTGAACCGTTTGTTATGTTTAAGCTTCAATGACTTACGTTTTACCAGAACCAAGATTAACTCAGCTTTGACTCACAAACAAAAGCCAAGACCTAAAAAACTGAAACGACTCATAGATTTGAAAAACAGACTTTGAATTTCGGCAATTCAATCACAAAAACCTGTGATCAAAATACTGATTGAGCCAGCTAAACCAACATCGCGCTTGCCCAAAAATTGATTGAGGCAATTTTCTGAATTTCCAGCGCCAAAGAATAATTGTCCGGAAAACCGCGCCCACTGAAACTAACTTGCCGACAAACACAAAACAAATCAGCCGAGGGAACAAAGAAAAACCATAATCCACTGATTTTTGGTGATTAAACATAACGCCGCGTTAAGGGGCGCAGGCACGCACTATATAAGTGACCGCATTACGCCTTAACCACTAAACAGACTGCAAACCGAAAATGCCACGCGTGCCAAGTCCCTCTTTAACGCTTTGTTATGCCTTGCGCCACTCGGTTCGAAGTACTGCCAAAACAACTGTATCCCACCATTGTTCTTTGAAAAAGCGATGCTCTCTGAAATGAGCTTCTTGGCGCATACCCAGAGACTTACAAAGTTTTATTGCTGGTAAGTTCTTACTGATTGTCTCCGCATAAATACGGTGAACACCTAACTCCGAAAAACCAAAGTCTGCCAGGGCCAAAGCCGCTTCATGACTTAACCCGTTACCTTGAGACACTCGGGAGAATGCACAACCCATTGAAGCTTGCTGGTTGTCCTCTAAACGCAAACAAACAGTCCCGATGAATTGACCTGACGCCTTACACTCTACAGCTAATTGGTACGATTTTCTTGGTTTCTCAGACGCCTGAGTTATAAACAAGCTTGTTAACTCCCTATATTTATTAGGGTCACAATCACTTTCATCATAGAAACGCTGATATTTAACATCCTGAGACATAGCTACAAAATCATCTTCATCGTTCTGAGTCATATCCCTAATAATCAGACGGTTAGTCTCGATTTTAAACATCGATAGTTCCTTTTATTTGCGAGGCATAACGCCCGGCTAAGGGGTTGACAACGCACCGCCGAACTCAAAAAACACACTGTAAACACTGAACTTCAATTTTGAACTAAAGCCGCCACGCGTTGGCAATCCCTCTTGAGCCGTTTGTTATGCAAATTCAATAAGATAAATCGACTTTACACGACCAAAAACCACAATTGCAATGGTTGAGTGATTCAAGAATCAACCCAAGCAAGAGCCGTGATAAATTAGCTGCCAAAACAAAGCCCACCTTTCAACAACAAACCAAGCTTTTGAATGAGACAAACTCAACAAACAAGACTTTCAGCAAGTGCAAAATGTTCGATTAACTTACCCTTTCCACACTTTGCACCCGCTAAATTGACAACGCACCAACGCTAAAACTGATTGAGGCAAACAAAGAATCTTATCTGTTTTACGGATTGAGTTAACCACGAATTTGAAGCCGAAAATGCTCATTTGCCGACAACACAAAACAAATGGCCGGAGAAATCCAAAAAGATTAAACCCCTAAATTTACCTGAGTTGCATAACGCCGCACTAAGCGGCAAAAAATAGTTGGCTAAACTTGTGAGGCACGAACAAAGCCAACTGTTTTTTGTCCGTTTAAGTGCCTTGTTAGTTGGCTTTTAGGATTAAAGACTGCCCTAACCAACTTGCTGATATTACTTTGTTTTATGCTGACTAGAAGCGAAAACTAGCCACTATGTTTAAAAATTTGAACCAACGCGTGCAACGATTGGAAACCAGAAACAGAAATAACGCCATTATAAACGAGCAAGAACTAATGGAGCGAAGCTATTGATAAAACCAACGTGCGCAGACGACTATTAGTGACAGCATTATTTGGCGTTATGCTCAGACTTAGAAAACCCATAGCGCAACAATTTGCGAACGATACAAAAAAACCAATTTAAACTCGACATTCAAATTCAAAAACGAAATTACTGCTCATCGGTTAAGACAACTAACGCCGCACTAAGCGGCTAAAAATAGTGGGCTAAAATATGAGCGCAGCGAAATAGCCCACTGTTTTTAGTCCGTTTAAGTGCTTTGTTAGTAGGCAATTTCAATGTTGGAATGCCCTTGCAATGATTTAGCGAAACCATTTCCAAGTTACGATGCGCAAACAAGCGGTAACGTAACAAATAACAAAATAGCTTTGCTAAAGCGAAACAGAATTGACGAAATGGTTATGCAAAAACCGTTTCACCAACTGCTACAAATTTCTGGCTTAAACGTGGCTAGTTTTCGCAAAACTGCCTACGACCAGTAACGTAACAAATCCAAAAATGAATTGATAGTGCGGAAACCGATTGACGAAAGCACGACACAAAAACAGAGTCATAACCGCTTCGATTTTCAACCTTCTCCCACGCTACCGCCAATTTAGCAAGCTCACTAAACCACAAATTACGTTGCCAACTAACGCCCGGCTAAGGGGTTGACAACGCACCGCCGAACTCAAAAAACACACTGCAAACACTGAACTTCAATTTTGCACTAAAACCGCCACGCGTTGGCAATCCCTCTTGAGCCGTTTGTTAGGCCAACCGATTGACAACGATGCTTTCAAAACCAAAGAACGAGTTTTTTGTAAACTTGAAACAAACTAACCGATTCATTTATAAACCAAAACGCTAAATCAGCAAAGAAACAAAAAACTCAAATTGAGCGGTTTGGAAGAAAAGTGACGAGCGTAGCATGCTCGGCGGACGTTTGGATGCCGAAGGTTATTTTGCTGCTAAACTCACAACGAAAAGCAACCCAACGCGATCAAGAAACAACAAATATGTGATGACGATTTATTGCTTAAGTTCAGTCTGAGAACATGGAATTTACCGTTCAATCCCAACTCGATTTAGCTGATAAAAACTCACTTTGCCTAACGCTGCATTAAGGTGCGAACAACGCTAAATCTCCAAACCCAAACCACTCCACCTTAAACACTAAAGCCAAATTTAAACTGAAGTCGCCAAGCGTTGTGAGTCACTCTTGAATGCCTTGTTATGTCACGACCAAAGTCAGTCAAATTTAAGTGAAATATTATTTTAATACAATAAGGTAGCTGTAAATAGACAAAAAATCGAAGCCGAAGTATTTGTTATCGCACTACCTTGAGTAGCGCTAGCGCGATCTCTTGAATTGTCGCGCAATTAAGGATCGCGAAAGCGCCTCAAGGTTAGCATGGAAATAACTAATATTCGTCCTTTTTGCCGTCTTTCTTCCACCCCGTTAGATTACACTCAAACTTGAGTATCATTACCGTACATCCAACCTGTGATGACCGTCGTGTCATAACGCCGCGTTAAGGGGTGCAGGCACGCACTACAAAAGCTACCGCACAGTGCCGTAACCACTGAACCCAACGCAAACTGAAAATGCGGTTCATCCGGAAAATCGATACTTCGCCTCATGACTGGCTTTGATTTTTAACTCAAAAAATTCCCAATCACGATACCCATAGGCGACTTTGTTCAGCGTCTTTATTCGGTTGTTCACACCCTCTA
>NZ_JZAM01000214.1:0-2338 GCF_000960595.1 Vibrio sp. S234-5 | reverse complement strand
AAGCATAACAAACGGTTCAAGAGGGACAGCCAACGCGCGGTATTTTTATCATGCGTTGGTTTTTGTGGTTACGGTGTTATGCGGAAGCTTGGTAATGGCGTTGGCTGCCCCTTAACCGGGCGTTATGAACTACAAGGTTAATCTATGTATATGATCGAAAGAGCGACCATAGACGACATTGAAAAGTTAGTGGAGATTCAAGTTTCAGCTTTTGAGAACGATCGCAAACAATGCGGTTCTGGTCCTCCAGGTTTCGATAGCCACGAGTATCAAACTCAATGTCTGGAACGTTATTCTTACTTTGTCATTAAAAGTTCAAGTAACGTTGTTGGCGGATTTTACTATTCGCTTTCGGAAGAAAATTTAAGCCTGATTAGGCTATTTGTAGATCCGAACTTTCAACGTCAAGGTTTAGGGGGGAATGCACTCAATTTCCTGATAAATCAGGTTAGAACTGGTATGTATATTGAGTTAGAGACACCAACCTTTAGTGTTGAAGTTCAAAGGTTCTATGAAAAGAGTGGCTTTCAAAAGGTACAAAGAATTCAATATCCGTCAGGTAGCTCGTATTTGTACAGAAAGTTGTGCTAGATAACCACGTTCATAACAAGGCGTTTAAGAGGGATTCATGCCGCGTGGCATTTTTGCTATGCGGTGAGTTTTGGTGGTGAAAATGGTCTGCGGAAACTTGGTTTAGGCGGCATTCACCCCTTAACGCAGCGTTAGGTTGCTTCGCAAAAGGAGTAACTTATGGACATTAAGCAAGTTGAACAATACATTGTTGAGGTTTTGACAGAGAAGTTTGAATGTGAATTTGAGGTTGTGAGCGGTCGCAGACACTTTGAGTTCAGAAGTGCTGATTATGATTTTTCCTTCCCATCAAGCATTGCGGATGCAACTAGCAAACAGTCAGTCCAAAATAGAGTGAAGTCTTGGATTGAGAGGGATTCGAGTTTAATCAAACCGAATAGTCATGTGATTTATGATGCTAATGGTGTGATACAAACTAGCTCCGTTCTAGCATAAATTTAAAGGAACAACACCTAACACCTGATACCCTTGTTCCTTTGATAATGATTCTCATTAATCGCTCTGTAATCAATTTTGAGCGTTTTTATTAATTTGTGGCTTGTTAGTTATGGCATATCGCCTTGGGCTTGTTTCTGAGCCTAAATAGGCGGCTAAATTGGCAAGCCTTTGCTCTGATACTGTGTCTGTATATTTTTCTCGGTCAAATGGACGTTGCTTTGTTCTAATTTGGTTCTCACATGTGTATTTTGCGAGCACTTTGTTAAGCGATTTCAAATCAAGTTCGGCAGTGGTGAGAATTTGAATGTAACCGACCACACCATAGTTAGGCTGATGTTTTAATCTCAACACCCAAATCATAGTGATACTTTTGAATGCAGCACTGACAGGTTTTTTAATCTTCTGCATCAAATCATTGAACTCAATGGCTTCATCAAAGTTGTTATAAAATATCGCTGTCTGATGTGTTGGCTTAATGTCTTTAATGTTATTTATGAGCTTACGTTTGGTTTTATTACGTGCTGATTCTGTCATAGTTTATACACCAATAATCATATATCTCTATATCCTTATAACTTCACCTCAAAATGTGAGGCTTGTCGTGTGATTAATGGTGCATAAGTTATTGATTTATGGCTATTATGCAACTGTGATTTTGGTCGAGCAAGCGACTGAGAATCACAAAAATCGGATAGTAGTGCGGTGAGAATCACACTAAAACTTAGACACTGCTACCTAACAAACAATTTAAGAGTGATTCAGCACGCGTAGCATTTTTACTATGCGTTGGTTCAAGTGATTAAGCTGGTATGCGGTAGCTTTGGTAGTGCGTGCTTCACACCTTAATTGGGCGTTAGGTTGCTTCGCAAAAGGAGTAACTTATGGACATTAAGCAAGTTGAACAATACATTGTTGAGGTTTTGACAGAGAAGTTTGAATGTGAATTTGAGGTTGTGAGCGGTCGCAGACACTTTGAGTTCAGAAGTGCTGATTATGATTTTTCCTTCCCATCAAGCATTGCGGATGCAACTAGCAAACAGTCAGTCCAAAATAGAGTGAAGTCTTGGATTGAGAGGGATTCGAGTTTAATCAAACCGAATAGTCATGTGATTTATGATGCTAATGGTGTGATACAAACTAGCTCCGTTCTAGCATAAATTTAAAGGAACAACACCTAACACCCAGGGTTCGCGCATGTTATTGACGCACCTTTTTATCGAATTTCGGGATAAAATTTTTAGAAATAGATTGAATTAGCGATCTTGACGTGATCTTATACTGTTAAAAATAAAGCAGGATAAGACGAATA
>NZ_JZAM01000213.1:0-6420 GCF_000960595.1 Vibrio sp. S234-5 | reverse complement strand
TTGATAAAGTTAGTAGAAATGAAAGGCACTTTGAAAAGGCGGCAATTAAAATGTGCGTTAAATACAGAGTTTCGAGAGCACGTGTTATTTGGGACTTAACAATTATTTAACTCATGCGCAAGCCGTGGGTAAAGATTAGGAAAAATCTGTTTTCAAAATACCCGCGAGCGGCTAGGCATTTTCAGAGTCTATTTCCGAATCAGTATCTTGATACGATGGACCTGAAAGACACCGACAACATTCAATTGCTGTTAAAAGGATTTATAGATTTACTAAATAAGTCTGACGTTCGAGAACGAGATATTTTAAATTATATTAACAGTGAACCAGCATTCTTCATTATAGGTTCTTTACTTAAAAAATATTATAACTTTGGTCATCATGCTGCTCATTTATTTCGTGAATTTCCGTTAGGAACATCATACAAAGCAGACTATTTACTTGTGGGCAAAAATTCAGATGGATGGCACTTCGTATTTGTTGAGTTAGAGTCTCCAAATGGTAGCGTTACCACCTTAAATGGCGACTTGGGAACAGTTTTTCGAAAGGGTAAAGCACAAATCGAAGACTGGGAATTTTGGCTTGAACGAAACTACAGTGTTCTTCAAGAGTTTTTCAAAAAGCATAAAAAGTTGGACGATCCTCTTCCTGAAGAATTTTGCCATTTCGACAGGTCTAGGATTAACTATGTGGTAATCGCTGGCAGGCGTGATGATTTTAATGATAAAACGTATAGAATTCAGCGGCAAAGTATTAGGAATAATCAAATACATCTTATTCACTATGACAATCTTATCGATGCTGTTGAGTTACTTAGTGACAGTTGCACGTATTGACCTCAGGGCTAACAAACTGTTTAAGAGTGATTCGCAACGCGTGGCATTTTTACTATGCGTTGCGTTTGGTGTTTAAGGTGGTCTGCGGCGGCTTTGGCATTGCGTTGCTCACACCTTAACAGGGCGTTAGCTTAAAACAATGAAAATCAATTGGTTGTGGTCTTTTCTTTCTTCCATTGGCCATTCGTTTTCGTTTGTCGGCAAATCAGCATTGTTTGCCAACGCGATTTTTGAGCTGTTGCCTCAATTGAGTTTTATGGTTGAGCGAGGTGAGTAAGTTTGGCGCAAAGTCGCTTTGGCAGTTTTGCTTTCGCTTTGAGTTTTCCGAAAGTGATTTATCAAATTTTTGGTTTTTCAAATCGCATGAAAGGTCACAAAGTTTGAGCCAATTCGGGTTTCAAAGCTCAAGTGATTTTTTGGTTTTCCAAATCGGTTTAATCTCAGGCTTGGTAAATCTAAGGCGCTGAAATTTAAGCTAACAAACTGCTTAAGAGGGATTCGCAATGCGTGGCATTTTTAGTATGCGGTGAGTTTTGTGACTAAGTTGGTGTGCGGTAGCTTTTGCAGTGCATTGCTCACCCCTTAGCAGGGCGTTATGCAACTCAGGTAAATTTAAGGGTTCAATCTTTTGAGGTTTCTCCGGCCATTCGTTTTGTGTTGTCGGCAGATGAGCATTTTTACCCTAAAATTCGTGGTTTACTCAAGCCGTAAAACAGGCAAGGTTCTTTGTTTGCCTCAATGAGTTTTGGTGCTGGTTTGTTGTGAATTTAGCGGGCGCAAAGTGTGGAAAGGGCAAGTTAATCGAGCATTTCTCACTTGCTGAATTTTTAGCTCGTTGAACTTATCTGACTCAAAAGCTTGGTTTGTTGCTGAAAGGTGGACGTTGTTTTGGCGGCTCATTTATCACGGCTCTTGCTTGGGTTGGTTCTTGAATCACTCAACCATTGCAATCGTGGCTTTTGATCGAGTAAAGTCAGTTTATCTTATTGAATTTGCATAACAAACGGCTCAAGAGGGATTGCCAACGCTTGGTGACTTTAGTGCAAAATTGAAGTTCAGTGTTTACAGTGTGTTTTTTGAATTCGGCTATGCGTTGTCAACCCCTTAGCCGGGCGTTATGTGTAAGTGAGGTGAAATGGAACAATCTGAGCACTATCTCAACAGGGTTACTATGGCATTTGATGATTTATTGTATTGCCATGATTTCCTAGAAAAGCTCTTATCGTATGAAACCGGCGAAGAGCCTATCATTCAGTTGGCTTTAACATCATCTTTTATAATTGCCTATGGGAGGGTGTTTGGTTCTTCCAATACAAAGGATCCAGAATACAAAGATATGGTAAGTAACAAGTTTGGGGCTTTATTAAATTGCTGGAGGCGCAAGTTATCAAGTGAATCACTCGAGTTTCATAAGAGCTTAATAAGTAGCCGTAATATAGCAATCGCCCATTCAGATGCAATGTCTCGGGATTACAAAGTTAGCACTAGAAACCAAGTCAGTTATGGCTACAACCCCTACGTAGCGTTTGGTGAAACAGAGTCTGAGCTTGCGTTTGAACTTACAAAATCATTGTTAATAGTAGTGTCTCGCGAGCAAACTAAGTGTAGAAATGAACTCGACACAACAAACACATAACAAGGCGTTTAAGAGGGATTCATGCCGCGTGGCATTTTCGGTATGCGGTGAGTTTTGGTGGTGAAAGTGGTTTGCAGAAAGTTGGTTTATGCGGCATTCACCCCTTAACGCGGCGTTAGGGTTTACTACGAAAAATGTGCAAGGATGGCGAAATGGTAAGGTTTTATCTGGTTCTTACTTTGTTGGGTATATTGCTCCCATACGGGGCGTTTGTTCCTTGGCTAGTTAGCAATGGCTTAGACATTGGTCTTTTGTTCCGTGAAGCGGTGGCAAGCCCCATTAGTATTTTTGCTTGGCTTGATGTTTTGGTAGCGGCGATTGCTTTATTAGGTTTTATCGTGGTGGACGGCCAAAGACATAAAGTGAAGTATCGCTATTTTGCTGTGTTGGGAACTTTGTCAGTTGGAGTATCGTTTGGGTTGCCACTGTATCTTTACTTGAAAGAAAAGCAGTCGCTCCAACCACAGCCATAACAAAGCGTTAAAGAGGGATTCATGCCGCGTGGCATTTTTGGTATGCAGTGAGTTTTAGTGGTGAAAGTGGTCTACGGGAAGTTGGTTTGTGCGGCATTCACCCCTTAACGCAGCGTTATGCAACTCAGGTAAATTTAGGACTCAATCTTTTGGGATTTCTCCGGCCATTTGTTTTGTGTTGTCGGCAAATGAGCTTTTTTACCCTCAAATTCGTGGTTAACTTAAACCGTAAAACAGGCAAGGTTCTTTGTTTGCCTCAATGAGTTTTGGTGCTGGTTTGTTGTCAATTTAGCGGGCGCAAAGTGTGGAAAGGGCAAGTTTATCGAGTATTTCGCATTTGCTGAAAGCCTTGCTTGTTGAGTTTGTCTCATTCAAAAGCTTGGTTTGTTGTTGAAAGGTGTGCTTTGTTTTGGCAGCTTATTTGTCATGGCTCTGGCTTGGGTTGATTCTTGAATCACTCAACCATTGCAATTGTGGCTTTTGGTTGTGTAAAGTCAGTTTATCTCATTGAATTTGCATAACAAACGGTTAAAGAGGGACTGCCAACGCGTGGCGGTTTTTGTTCAAATCGGCCTTTGTGATTACGGTTGTTATTTTGAGTTCAGTGTTTTGCGTTGTCAGCCCCTTAACCGGGCGTTATGCAACTCAGGGAAATTTAGGGGTTCAATCTTTTTAGATTTCTCTGGCCATTCGTTTTGTGTTGTCGGCAAATGAGCACTTTTACCCTCAGATTCGTGGTTCACTCAAACCGTAAAACAGGCAAGGTTCTTTGTTTGCCTCAATCAGTTTTAGCGTTGGTGCGTTGTAAATTCAATGGGCGCAAAGTGTGGAAAGGGCAAGTTAATCGAGCATTTTGCATTTGCTGAAAGTCTTGCTTGTTGAGTTTGTCTCATTCAAAAGCTTGGTTGGTTGTTGAAAGGTGGACTTTGTTTTGGCGGCTTATTTATCATGGCTCTGGCTTGGGTTAGTTCTTGAATCACTCAACCATTGTAATTGTGGCTTTGGGTCGTGTAAATTCAGTTTATCTCATTGAATTTGCATAACAAACGGCTCAAGAGGGATTGCCAACGCGTGGCGGCTTTAGTGCAAAATTTAAGTTCAGTGTTTACTGTGTGTTTTTTGAGTTCGGCGGTGCGTTGTCAACCCCTTAGCCGGGCGTTATGCTTAATCAGCTAAAATCAGTGGTTTATATTTCTCTTTGCTCCCTCGGCTGGTTAGTTTCGAGTTTGTCGGCAAGTTGGCTTCAGTAGGTGCTGCTTTTCGGA
Source organism: Vibrio sp. S234-5 (assembly GCF_000960595.1). Taxonomy (NCBI): domain Bacteria; kingdom Pseudomonadati; phylum Pseudomonadota; class Gammaproteobacteria; order Vibrionales; family Vibrionaceae; genus Vibrio; species Vibrio sp. S234-5. Next base: position 2,210 of record NZ_JZAM01000213.1, on the reverse strand, counting down.
CACTTATTCTTGGGCGCTGAAAATTCAGAGAGTTGCCTCAGTCAATTTTCAAGTAAGCGCGAGGTTAGGGGGGCTGTCTCAATCAACAATTTGATCTTAGTTTTTTTGAGTTTTAGCAGCCAAATATCAAGGTTCGATTTTCAAAACTATGAGTCATTTCGGTTTTCTATGTTTTGCCTTTTGTTAGCTAATCCTATCCGAGTTAATCTTGGTTTTGGTAAAAATGTGGGCGTTTAAGCTTAAGCATAACAAAGCGTTTAAGTGGGATTTGGCACGCGTGGCATTTTCAGTTTGCGTTGAGTTCGGTGGTTACGGCACTGTGCGGTAGCTTTTGTATTGCGTGCCTGCACCCCTTAACGCGGCGTTAGGCGAATGGAGGTGTAATGAACTACGAAAGTACAATTTTTAGAGTCAGAGAGCTTCGAGAGGCTGATGCTCATTCGTTGTTTAGTATGTACTCAGGCTCAAGCAGTTCAGCAAAGTACATATCGACATTGCCTCACGATACAGTTGAAACCACGCTTTCGAAAATTAAGCAATGGCGAAAGTCCTACTCAGAATATGCGCCTAAAGTTTGTGTTTATGGCGTTGCTGCGAGTCCAGATGACCTTGTGTTCGGTTTGGTTGTCTTCATATTTAATGAGCAATATGCTGAAATTCACTTTGGTATATCAAAGCAGTTTAGTAATCAAGGTATTGCAAGTGAGTTGTGCCGGTATGGTCTGCAATACATGAAAAGTTTGGGTGTAAAAGAGGTAAGAACCAATCCGTTTATTGAGCATCTCGCAAGCATACGAGTTTTAGAAAAGTCGGGTTTCTCAAATTATGGCACGCTCAAAAATCATGCACGGTTTCCGACTTTGGGCGATGGGCTTTTCAATTGTGCAGATATGCGCATAACTCTTTGAAAATTCGCCTAACAAACTGCTTAAGAGGGATTCGCAATGCGTGGCACTTTTAGCATGCGGTGAGTTTTGTGATTAAGTTGGTGTGCGGTCGCTTTTGCAGTGCATTGCTCACCCCTTAGCAGGGCGTTATGTTTAATCACGCAAAGTCAGTGGTTTATGGTTTCTCTTTGCTCCCTCGGCGGCTTGGTTTCGCGTTTATCGGCAAGTTGGCTTCAGCGGGCGCAGTTTTCCGGACAATTATTCTTTGGCGCTGGAAATTCAGAGAGTTGCCTCAATCAATTTTTGGGCAAGCGCGAGGTTAGGACGGTTGGCTCAATCAGTATTTTGAACACAGGTTTTTGGGCTTGAACAGTCGAAAATCGAAGTTGTTTTTTAATTCTATGAGTCGTTTCAGTTTTTAGGTCTTGGCTTTTGTTTGTGAATCAAAGCTGAGTTAATCTTGGTTTTGGTAAAACGTAAGTCATTGAAGCTTAAACATAACAAACGGTTCAAGAGGGACAGCCAACGCGTGGCATTTTTACCATGCGTTGGTTTTTGTGGTTACGGTGTTATGCGGAAGCTTGGCAATGGCGTTGGCTGCCCCTTAACCGGGCGTTAGCTGTACAAACAATCATAACCTAGGAGTAAATATGTCTTCCACATCACTATTTAGATTTGTATTAATTGCTGGCCTAATCTTCGTAATCATCGGGGTGGTTGCGGGTATCAGCTTGTCAGATACCTTGCCAACAATTTTACAAGACTATTTGGCGCAGGTAGAAAATAAAGATATGTCTAGAGGTAAGGCAATATTCATGCTGTTAGCAATGCTGGTAGTTTTGTTGCTATTGCCAATTTCAACTTTTGGACTATGGAAATTTAAATCTTGGGCAAGAACACTATATGTAGTAATTACGGTCGCGTTTATTCCATTTTATCCAGTATTTGGACCAGTAGTGATGAATGGCTGGGAAGCCATGTTTAGAGATATCGCACTAATCTTAGAAGGTATGTTGTTGGCAATGATGTTTACGGGAGAGGTGAGTCAGAAATTTAGTGCGTCAAAAACTGCAGTAAGCAGCTAACAAACTGCTTAAGAGGGATTCGCAATGCGTGGCATTTTCAGCATTCGGTGGGTTTTGTGATTAAAGCGGTGTGCGGTAGCTTTCGTAGTGCATTGCTCACCCCTTAGCAGGGCGTTATGCTTAATCACGCAAAATCAGTGAGTTATGGTTCTTCTTTGTTCCTTTGGCTTTTCAGTTTTGTGTTTGTCGGCAAGTTGGCTCCATTGGGCGCTGTTTTCCGGACACTTGTTCTTTAGCG
>NZ_JZAM01000212.1:0-402 GCF_000960595.1 Vibrio sp. S234-5 | reverse complement strand
TGGTAAGCCAACGTACCGATGACGTCATCTGCTTCCACGCCAGGAACGCAGATCAACGGCAAACCCATCGCACGAATAACGTTGTGCAATGGTTCAATTTGGCAACGCAGATCGTCCGGCATTGGTGGACGATTCGCTTTGTATTCTGAATACATCTCATCACGGAAGGTTTTACCCTTCGCATCAAACACCACCGCAATACGCTCAGGCGCAAATTGACGCATCATACTGCGTAGCATGTTCACCACACCGTAAACTGCGTTGGTTGGGATTTCACCATTACTCATCGTGCCCGGGTAAGCGTGAAAAGCGCGATATAGGTAAGAAGAACCGTCGATAAGAATCAGCGGATTTTCAGGAATACTTGCCATAATTGTCTGTATCCAAATCAGTACTTTATAG
>NZ_JZAM01000211.1:0-358 GCF_000960595.1 Vibrio sp. S234-5 | reverse complement strand
CAAAAACTGAATTTACACTAAAACCGCCAAGCGTTGCGAATCCGTCTTAAATGCTTTGTTATGCAAATTCAATAAGATAAACCAGAAGTTACACTACATTTGATTAAGAAAACAATCAAAATATTGGTTAAGTGAATCAAGAATCAGCCAAAGCCTGAACCGTGATAAATAAGCCACCAAAACAAAGTCCACCTTTCAGCGACAAACCAAGCTTTTGAATGAGAAAAACTCACCGAGCAAGACTTTCAGCAAATGCGAAATGATCGATTAACTTGCCCTTTCCACACTTTGCACCCGCAAAACTGACAACGCGCCAACGCTAAAACCAATTGAGGCAAACAAAGAAATTTGCCTGTTT
>NZ_JZAM01000210.1:0-924 GCF_000960595.1 Vibrio sp. S234-5 | reverse complement strand
AAAACCAAGATTAACTCAGCTTTGATGCACAAACAAAACCCAATAACCAAAAAAACTGAAATGACTCATCATTTTGAAAATCAGACTTGGAACTTTGGCCGCTAAAACGAAAAAACCTAAGATCAAATTTCTGATTGAGCCAACCGACCTAACCTCGTGCTTGCCCAAAAATTGATTGAGGCAATTCTCTGAATTTCCAGCGCCAAAGAACAAGTGTCCAGAAAACAGCGCCCGCTGAAGCCAACTTGCCGACAAACACAAAACCAATCAGCCGAGGGAACAAAGAAAAGATACAACCAACTGATTTTGCGTGATTAAACATAACGCCGCGTTAAGGGGTGCAGGCACACAATACAAAAGCTACCGCACAGCGACTTAATCACTGAACCCAACGCAAACTGAAAATGCCACGCGTGCCAAATCCCACTTAAACGCTTTGTTATGCTTAAGCTTCAATGACTTACGTTTGACCAAAACCAAGATTAACTCGACTTTGATTCACAAACAAAAGGCAAAGATTAGAAAACCGAAATGAATCATAGTTTTGATAATCAGACTTGGAATTTTGGCAAAACTGGCTTGGAGTTTAAAAACAAAAAATGGATTCTGATTGAACCAACTTCCCTAACCACGTAGTTGCTCAAGAATTGATTGAGGCAATTCTCTGAATTTCCAGCGCCAAAGAATAAGAGTCCGAAAAACAGCGCCAAAAAAAGCCAACTTGCCGACAAACACAAAACTGAAAAGCCGAGGTAACAGAGAAAAATCATAAACCACTGATTTTTGGTGATTAAGCATAACGCCCGGTTAAGGGGCAGCCAACGCCATAACCAAGCTTCCGCATAACACCGTAACCACAAAAACCAACGCATGGTAAAAATGCCACGCGTTGGCTGTCCCTCTTGAACCGTTTGTTATGCTTAA
>NZ_JZAM01000021.1:0-568 GCF_000960595.1 Vibrio sp. S234-5 | reverse complement strand
TCCCTCTTTGAAATGAGCGAGGGCCAGCAATCTCATTTTCATCTGAATAGATTTCTGCTGGCTTGCGAGCTTTTTAAAGTCGATATTATTGAGACTGTCCATAGCGAATAAGTTTTATCGTTGAATGGCCTCAATTAGATCACATTTTTACTTATATTGGTATAATCGGTAAAACTCTGATTGGCAAGATGGTGTTGTCTGAGCCAGCTCCACACTTGTTCTATCGGGTTTATACCAATCTGGAAAATTAACTGGTCAGATTAATCCACTCTCTTGTACACATCTTGCTAATACCAATCTGGAAAATTAACTGGTCAGATTAATCCACTATCTTGTACACATCTTGCTAACTCTATCTGTACTGTCCAAGAATCGATTCCAAGCCTTGCACACTTTCTCCACGATATCCTCATAATCGGTAAAACTCTGATTGGCAAGATGGTGTTGTCTGAGCCAGCTCCACACTTGTTCTATCGGGTTTAGCTCTGGGGAATAGGGCGGGAGCTTGATGATACTGACATTGCTAAACGGTTCTGCAATGTCATTGGTATGCCAACTCGCCCCATCC